>JAOACM010000064.1 GCA_026417845.1 Planctomycetota bacterium
CTGGTCCTCTGTCAACCCGGCCGCCAGGAGTTTCTTCACGGGATCCTCGCTCCCCCCGGTTACGAAGGCGTTGATCTCCCCCGGCCCCGATAGGATGCTTTTCACACGGCCCACGAGACGGTCGTGTATCGCGTCCTCGACCATCTTGCGACCGAGGATGTCCAGCAGGCGCGGGTCCATCCCGCGTTTGGACTTGAGACGCTCCGCCAGCTCGAAGGCGGCCGCCGGCCTGTTGGTCTCCCATAGCTTCGCCAGCCTCTCGTTGCCCTTCTCCTCCAGGATCGCCGCGGCCGCCTCAGCCACCGGCTTCCGCCTCCGGATCTCGCGCTCCATCGCGGATCTGCCCAGGTACTGGATTTCGGATTCCAGAAACGTCGGGAAGAACGTATGTCCGTGGAGCGCGGCCAGACGGCTCATCTCGCGGTCCGGGCGCGAGAGCAGACCATCCAGCACCCGCGCCACGGCCTCGTCCCCGCCTCCTTTCCGGAGTATTCCCGATATTTCCTCCAGCGCGCGATTTATGTCCTTCTGCGTTATCCTGCCGACTGAATCCTCGGTGAAGAATATGTCGAACCCGATCGCGGCCGCGCCACGCCCGATCTCTCCCCTCTCTCCGCCTCCCGACGCCCCGGCGCCGGCCTTTCCGTCGGCCTTCCCATCTGACCCGGCCCGGCCGGGCGCATCGGGCCCGCCCGGTTCGCGGGAAGGTCCCGGAGCCGAACCCCCGGCCGTTCCATCGGGGGATCCCTGCGAGGCCGCTCCTGCGGGAGCCTCCGCTGAGGCGTCTGTGGGAGGCGCGCCGGCATGTCCTGCGGCGGGCTGGAGATGCGGTCCGGCGGAACGGACCGCGCGGACGCCCGATCCGTCTTTCGCGGCGGAGTCCGGGCCCGCAGCCGGCGTTTCGGATGAAGCGGCGCCAGAGGCGGCGGCCCCCGTGATCGCGAGGGATTGCGCGCGGCCGCCGAGCAGCGCCAGCGCCTCGGCATAGTACTCGCGCGGCAGGGGAAAGTTGCCCAGCCGCTTGAGCGCCTTGTCGTCTATGTCGAGATATATGATGTCGTCGCGCTTCGGAGGATGCTGGCCGAGGAGGTAGCGGATGGAGAAACGGAGGTCATAGGTAAGCCATTCCACTCTGGCCAGCAGGCCCGAGTACATGATCGCCACGAAGACCGCGCCGACGCTGGCGGCTATCAGCGGCGCGGCGAGGCCCTTTCTCAGTCTGGCGCCCAATGCGGCCATAGCTGACGAACGCCTTATCCTCTAGGCGGGAGGTTCGCCGCCCGCCTCGCGGCACGGGCTTCGCCGCGCCGGGCCTGCGACGCCGGGGCGTCCGCTCCCCCCCGACTTCAGCGGTGCGGGCAGCCGGCGCCTGGCGCGCCCGCGTTCAGCCGTTGCCGGCGTCCGCCCTGTCCCACCGCAGGACGACTTTTACCGCTTCCTTCCGCCGAATCAACCCCACGGCGCGGCCGTACTCTCCGAACGGCAGGGCGTGGGTTATCGCGGCGGAGGGGTCCAGCAGTCCGCACGAAAGCAATTCGGCGGCGCGTCGAAGGTCGGCCGTTTCGAGCCGCTTCGAATTGCGAATCGTCAGCTCCTTTTCGAACCATGGCATCTGACAGACAGCGAAATTCTGGCGGGAGAAGCCGAAGAAGACCAGCTCGCGCCGCGCCAGCAGAGAGGACGTCGAGCTGCTGGCCGGATCGCCAGTGCATTCGATCGCGAGGTCAACGGATTCCGCCTCGACGGCCTCAAGCGCCCGCCTTTCCGCGGCTGACAGGGCAGCCGTCCCGTCCCGCGCGGCGCGGGTTGCCGCCTCGAACGCGCCTTCGAAGACAGAAGAGTCAACGATTCTGTCCGGCCCGCGCTCTGAAGCCGCCGCGTGGAGCAGGCGGGCCGGGCATTTTTCGAAACCGATGATCTCGGAGGCGCCCAGGACCTTCAGAAGCTGGACGCAGCACAGGCCGGCCGGGCCGAGGCCGACCACGCCGACGCGCCTGCCGCGGACATCGGTTTTGGAGAGCGCCCGCAGCACGCACGCGTACAGCTCCAGCAGCGCGGCGTGCCCGGGCGGCGTCCCCGGAGGAAGCGCCACGACATCCGCGGCCCTGCGGAGGACGAACCGCCTGTAGAGCGGCGGGCCGCCGATGGCGCTCAGCGCCACAACCGTCCCCTCCGGAGGTCCACCCGCCCCGGCGCGGCTGCGCGACACGATTCCGGCGCCCTCGTGGCCGGGAAACCCCGCCTCGAGCGGGTACGGCCGTCCGCGCCATCCGTTGGCCAGCACCCAGTCGTCGTGCTGGTTGCATACGCCGGTCGCTGCGACTTCGATCGCGACCTCGCCGGGACCGGGCTCGGGACATTCGATCTCGACGATCTCGTACCGCTCCGGACCTGTAATGCGTATCGCAGGCCCTTTCACATCCCCTCCTGCGCGATCCGGATTCCGCATTGTGCCGGGGAGCGCGTCCCGGAGCGCGACGTGCCGTCGCGGCCGGCCCGGCCCCCCGGCAGACGATCACTCCTCGCCGAGTCCCGGGATCTCGCGGCCGGCCGCGGCAAGAGCGACGGAGTAGACCCGGCGTAACGGGACGTTTTTCTTCGTGGCCAGAAGGCGGCAGTCTTCGTATTCTGGCGAGACCGAGATCACCCGCCCGCCCATCTCTCCGATCTTGACCCTCACGGTTCCGAACCGCGTCCTGACCCGGGCGGACCGGCGCGAGAGCGTCAGCCGCTCCTTCCGGCAGAAGCGGATGCCGAAGGTGGTCGTTTCGGCGAACAGCGCCGCCGCCACGTCACCCGCCGCCCCCTCCGGACAGAGGACGGTTATCTCGACGCCAAGTCTGCCTTTCTTCATCGTCACCGGTCGCAGAAAAACGTCCAGAGCGCCGGCCGCGGCGAGCCTTTCGTGAAGGAATCCGAGCGTTTCGGGCGTCGAATCGTCTACGTTGGCGGTCATTTCCACGACAGAATCGGCCGTCCCGGTGCCTAGCGCGGTCCGCCGGCCCAGGACCATCCGCAGTACATTAGGGAAGCCGGGATCGTCCCTGTGGCCGGCCCCGTATCCGATCTTTTCGACCGTCATGGCTGGGATCGGGCCGAACCGGGAGGCCAGCGAGGATATCAGCAGCGCGCCGGTGGGGGTGGTCAGCTCTCCCTCGCGGTCGGTCGGCCGGATGGGTATGCCGCGCATCAGCCCGATCGTGGCCGGCGCCGGCACCGGAAGCTCTCCGTGGTCGCACCGGACCGTCCCGCTCCCCAGCGTTACAGGGCCGCACATGATCTCGTCCGGCTCAAGCGCCTCGATCGCGGCGAAGGTCCCTATTATGTCTACCAGACTGTCCGTGGCGCCGACCTCGTGAAAGCGGACCTCCCCACGCCCGATGCCGTGTATGCGCGCCTCGACCTCCGCCAGTCTCTCGAACGCCTCCAGCGACTTCCGCCTCACGAACTCCGAAAGCCCGCTCCTTTTTATGAGCCGTTCGATTTCGGTCCACGATCTGTGTTCGTGGCCGGGATCGCGCCCTTGCCCGTGCCCGCGCTCGTCTTCGTGGCCATTACCGCGTTGGTACGCGCTCCCGTGTCCGTGTTCGTGCCCGTACTCGTGCCCCTGCCCGTGTTCGTGATCGTGACCCTGATCCTGATTGTGTCCATGCGCGCGCCCGTGTCCGTGAGAGCGCTCGCGTCCCCCTTCGCTCCCGTCTTCATCTCCGTGTTTATGCCCGCGTCCCGGATCGCGCCCGGGCTTGTCCCCGCGCCCGTTCTCGCCGCTGCTCCTTTGCCTTCTGTCTCCGCTCCGCGTCCGGCCGCCGGCGCCGGCGACTTCCACGTCGAAAAGCGTCCCGGAGACCGACCCGCGCATCACGCGGGTCGTGCCGATCCGGTACCCGCCAAAATCCACCTTGGCGAGCTCGCGGCGGACCGCCGCCAGCGGTACCCCTAGGTCCAGCAATGCGCCCACGAACATGTCGCCGGACGCGCCCGAAAAAGGATCTATGTAGAGCAGTCCGCCCATTTTCTCGCCTCCGTATCTCTCCGTCGCCTGTCCGGACGCGGCCCGTATTGCAGCACTCCGGCGGCGGAACGGACCGCGCCCGGCCTGAGGCGTCGAACGGTTGAAGCGTCCGGGATGAAACCCGGGACACCGCTGCAGACCGGCCGGCGGTTGTCCGGCCCCCGGTGGAGCGAACAGGCACCACACTTTTGTTGTGCGCCCCCGCCGCGCCGGCGTGCGGGGGGCGGCGATCGCGCGTCTGCGGCCTGCGGGGGGAGGAGGATGCTCGCGCGGAAGCTACCCCCTTTTCCTCGCTATCGCCCTCCCGATCGGTCTGCCCTCGGCCATGTACTTTATCTCGTAGTTGGTCCGCCCGCCCGGCGAATCCGGCCAGGGGCCGGCGAGTTCTTCCACATCGAAGGCAGGCTTCAGCGCGTCAATTACGATGCGGAAGTAGTCCATGAAGTCCGTGGCAAAGTACACCCCGGCACCGGACGCCAGCACCCTGTGGATGTCGGCCACGAAATCCGGCGTGAACAGCCGCCTTTTGTGGTGCCGCCGTTTCGGCCACGGGTCCGGAAAGTATACGTGCAGTTCGCGGACGCTCCCGTCGGGCAGGAAGCGCGAGATGAACGCCGCCGCCTCCGCCCTGACCAGTCTGACGTTGCACAGCCCTTTCTTCGCCGCACGCTCCTTCATTATGCGCAGGTACTTGGCGGCGTATTCGATCCCCAGGAACGGCACGGCTGGAGATGCCGCCGCGCGGGCCAGCAGGTAGCGGCCCTTGCCGCAGCCGATCTCGAGGACCAGAGGACCGGGCAGACCGAAGATACGGCCGACGTCGAGCGGAGCGTCCAGGCCTTCCAGGTGCAATTCCGGATCGAACGCCGCACCGCTGCCGGGGGTCCCGCCGCTTCCCTCCGCCGCCCCGGCCGGCGCGATGGCGTCTCCCGCCTCCGCTCCGTATCCGGCTCCGGTTATCCCGTCCGGCTCGGCGGGCGGGTCCGCGCCGCAAGCTCTGCCCGCGCCGTCGGTCCCGCCTGCGCCGGACGCTGCGCGCAGACCGGACGCTCCGCCACGCCCCGACGGAAGGTCGAAACCCGCACGGCTTTCCGGTTCGCTGCATCCTCCCGCCGGCCGGATGCCGTCACTCTCCTTTCCCGGGCTTCTTT
Organism: Planctomycetota bacterium; assembly: GCA_026417845.1. GTDB lineage: Bacteria > Planctomycetota > SZUA-567 > H5-PLA8 > CALKMO01 > CALKMO01. Next base: position 5,164 of record JAOACM010000064.1, read on the forward strand.
CCGGCATCAGACCCCTCCGGCGACTTGCCCCCCGATCCGGGTGGCGTCTGCTCTGCAGACCTCCTGACTCCAGTCCGTCGGGGAGTCTCGCCCGCGGCTCCGGCAGGCGTCCCTTCCGGAGCATCGGATCCCTCGCGTCCGCCCGTTTCCGCCGGCGTCTTTCCGCCGCGCGCGGGCCGCTCGGGCCTGGCAAAAGTCAGCAGGAAGCGGTCGCCGTCCTTCACGAACCTCGCCAGAAAATCGTCCGGCTCCGGATCGTCCGGCGTCTCGACCTTTATCCAGAGCAACACCTGCCCTTGGTGTTCGCGGGCGTCCCGCGAAGGTTTGAAATCGGCGAATGTATACTCGGCGCGCAGGGGATCCGATGGCTCCTTCGCGCGCTCGCACATCAGGTCCCGCTCGGACGGAACCACGCACTCCCTGATCAGCGCTTCGTCCCTGGTCCTGACCGCACGCACGAACGTCCAGAAGGTGTTGTGGGGAGTCTTCGTCCGTTCGGCCTCCGGTATCGCCGGCACGATCGGCTCGCCGCGCGCCTTCTTTTCGCGCTTCTCCCGCGCGCGTTTCACCCCCCGCCGCGCCGGGTCTCCGCCATCGCCCTGCGCCGATTCGGGGAATCTGTCAAGCACCATCCTGTACCTCTGTTCGGCCTTCTCGAAGTCCTCCAGCGCGTATTCGTAGCATTTCGCCGCAATATACGGTACATCGAAGCGCAGCCTCGCCAGCGGCACCTCGGCCAGCAGCGCGTCGCACTCTTCCGCGCAGAGTCCGTATTCGCCGCGGTCTTCCATCAGCCAGTCGAGCACGTCGAGCCGCTTGTTCAGTGCTTCCTCGGAGGCCGGGTATGTCCTGTAGAAGCGCCGCGCCAGCTCAAGCGCGCCCACGGCGTCGTTCCGGAACTCTGCGTAATCCAGCAGCAATTCGTACGCCGCCGGCCCCTCGCCGCCGTAGGGATATTTCTCGATTATGGTCCGCGCGCACTCCTCGAACGTCTTGCGGTCCTTCAGCCCGGCCGCCGATTTTGCCTTCATCAGAAGGGCGAAGGAGGTCCATTTGGACCCCGGCGACTTCGTAAGCACCCCGTCGGCCGCTTCGAACGCTTCGCGGAAGCGGTTGACCTTCAGGAGTATTTCCGCCTTCGACTTCAGATAATAGGCCCGCATCTCCGGTTCGAGGTCCTTCGCCAGCCGCTCCTCTATGATCTTCATCCTGCTTTCGCCGCGTTTTATTTCCTCGATATCGCGCTCTGCCGCCTGTGCCCTCTGGATGGCCGCCTGTCTGGTCATTCCCGGCGGGGCATACTCGACGAGGCGCCTGTACTTGTCGCGGACCGATTCCACGTCCTTGACCGTTATCGGCTTCAGCGTGTTCGCGTGTTCGGCCCTGATGGCCTCGTTCATCAGCTCCTCCGCTTTTCTGCGGATTTCGTCGAGCACGGCCCTGGCGCGCGCGGCTTTCTCGGCGTCCAGACTCCGGGCCTGCGCTTCGAGCGCCGTAACCGCCGGACCGCCGAGCTCGACCAGCAGAGAATGCGCCTCCCTGCGCGAATGCTCGTCGGGCCCATTCAGGCGCATGAGCAGGACGTTCAACTGCCGCGACAGGTCCTTCGGTTCGGAGCGCTTGTTTTCCTTCCCGGCCTCGCCCGCCGCAGCCCCCTCTCCGCCGGCCTTGGGCACCCCCTGTTCGCCGCGCACCGGCGGGACAGTAGCCAGCGCCAGCACCATTGCGGCCGCGGCGACCGCGGCCTTGGGCGCCGGCATACTCTCCGGCGCCCGCTGGCGCATTACTCCTGTCATCCGCGCGGCGCAAAGCCTCTCGATCTCCATCCGCCATCCTCCTGCCCGTCGCGTCCGGTCATACGGGACTTCGATGGGCCATGACTCTCCGGGGAATTTCCGGTCCGCCAGGGGCCGGGCGCCGCCATCCGGCATAGTCCGCCGTCGCGCCGGCAGAGGAGCGCGTCCCCGGTACCTCCCCGGCGGTGCCGCCGTCACCCGGCCACAATCGTCCGGTTCCTGCCTTCCCGCTTTGCGCGGTACAGGGCCGCGTCCGCCCTCGCGATGAGATCGTCGAGGTTATTCGCGTGGGTCGGGAACGCCGCCACGCCCAGGGATATGGTTATGCGCGTCTTCCTGCCCCCGGCGTCGAACTCGAATCCTTCGACCGATTTCCGGATGCGCTCGGCGACCAGTGCTGCTCCTTCGACGGGCGTCTGGACCAGGCCCACCAGGAATTCCTCGCCCCCGTACCGGCACACCAGGTCCTGGGCGCGGATATTTCCCTTGAGGAACGAGGCCACGCGCCTCAGCACGCTGTCGCCCACCTGGTGGCCGTAGGCGTCGTTGTAGTTCTTGAAGTGGTCTATGTCTATCATGATGAGGGATAGATGCGCGCCGAGCCGCGCCGAGCGATCGAGCTCTTCGCGCATCCTCCCGATGAAGAACCATCGCTTGTAGACTTCCGTCGAGGGGTCCGTACGGCTGAGCCGCTCGATCTCGCGGTACAGGAGGCACTTCTGGACGGCGAGGTCCACCGGCTGGCTCAGTGCCAGGAGCGCGCCTTCGATCTCCGAGGGCGATCCGCCAACCGTCTCGGGCTTGCCTTCGATGTCCCACAGCGCCACGAAACCGGCCAGCTCACCTCTGTAGAAAAAGGGCAGGGAGGCGAAGTTTCGCGTCGCGCCCTCCATGCCGGGCGGCGGTTCCCCGGTCCATTCGCGGTAGATAGCCCGCGAAAAGTCCCCGGTTGCCATGGCGCATTTGAGGCCGATGCTGTCTCTGGTGCCACCGCTCTCGCCGTCGGTCGAGACCACCGGCAGGAGGGCCGAGGAGGCGGATGCCGCCTTCGGCAGTCCGAACCTGCCGGCCAGTCCTTCCGCTTCCATCTCGGCCATCAGGTCCGGATCGGCGTATATACCGGCGCCGGTCCTGATGTCGAATGCCTGGAGCGTCTTGTACCCTCCGCCGTCTCTCCCTGCCAGGACCAGCTCGCCCCGCCTGTAGGTGAAGAAGAGCCCCGCGCACTTCCCTATCTCCCTGGGCAGATCGCCTATGTCCAGGATCGGCGCCAGCCGCCTGCTGACATGATATATCTGTTTGCGCCCGGCCGCGGCGCGGTCGCCACGCTCGTTTTCGGCGCGCACGCGTGCGACTTCTTCTTCAAGGGCCTTGAGCTGCCCCTCCAGTTCCTTCGCTCTGCCGGCTGCCTCCGCGATTCCAAGCCGGCCGTAAGCGGCACCAAGGAGGAGCGTCGCGCCGAGAAGATCCGCACCAAGATACATCGCCAGCGCAATCCGCGCCGGCATGCCGCCGGCGAAGACAGCAAGGAGGATGCCGGCGTTCGAGGCGCACAGGATGCCTGCTGCCAGACCACGCCGCCCGGCGATCGCGGCGGCCAGAACGGCCAGCACGGCAACGGAAGGTATGATACCGCCAAGCGGATTCAGCATCGTTCCTGCCCGGGCTGCTCCGCGCCCGCCCTCCTCTGGCTCCCCAGTCCCCCGAAGATCCCCGCGGCCGGACGGCAGACGCCGCAGCCTCCCGGCGCCGGCCTCTGTCCGTCCATTGTCGGGCGCCGGCGGCGGCTGCCCGGCCCGCGCCGCCCCGCGCCCTGTCTTCCACTTTCCACTGGGCGGCGAGGCCCGCGCCGGCTTTCAGCCGCCGGCCCTGGTCAGGCGATTGCGTCCTCCCGCCTTGGAGGCGTACAGCGCCTTGTCGGCCGCCTCTATAAGCCCCTCCCCGTCCCGGGCGTGGACGGGGAATGCAGCAATCCCCCCGGAGATTGTGATCCTGGTCTCCTTTTCCCCTACCCTGAAAACCTCGGATTCTAGCCGCGCCCGGAGCTGTTCCCCGGCCTCGGCGGCACCGGTCATGTCCGTCATCAGCAGCGCGGCAAACCCCTCCCCCCCGTACCTCGCCATCAGATCCCCGGGCCTCCTCATCTCTCGCAGAAGCTCCCCCACCCGCCGCAGCACCACGTCGCCCGCCTGGTGGCCGTAGGTGTCGTTGTAGGGCTTGAAGTGGTCCACGTCCATCATCAGCAGCGAAATCTCGCGGCCGTCCCTGTCGGCCCGCGATATCTCCTCGGCCAGCCTCGACCTGAATTCGTACTGCGTCAGGAGCCCGGTCAGGGCGTCGGTTATCGCCATCTTCTCGGTCTTTTCGTAGAGCGCCACGTTCGAAAGGGCCATGGTGCCGAGGTCGGCGACGATGTTGAGCAGCTCCAGCTCTTCCCGGGAAAAGGCCTCCCGCCGGTCGGAGGCTACCCTCAACACGCCCACCGCTTCCGTCTCCGGGCCGGAAGTTCCCCGCGTCGTCTGGAGCAGCGGGACGATGATGACCGATGCGTCGCCGCGATCCTTATCGCCAGATGCGTCCCCGGATACATTGCACGTTCCGGACAGGAACGGTTTCCGGGTCGAAAATACATGCCTGTCGTGAGCGTCGCCCGATACCGACGGTGGCGGAATCCCGTCGCGCTTCGCCTTCCACGCGGCCAGCAGAAGCTGGTTGGCCTCGGGGTCCTTCAGGTACAGCGCCGCGCTCCTGGCGGCGTCGGTGAGCCGCGCGGCCTCCTCCACCAGCGTCGCCGCCAGCTCGTCGCGCCTCAGGCATCGCCCCAGCGCCTCGCAGCTCCGCCTCAGCTCCGGGAACTTCGCCAGCCTTTTGACCAGCATCGCCGAATAATCCCGCTGGCTCCGGAGGTTTTCCGCCTCGGCGTTCAGCTTCTCCTCCAGGGCTTGTGCCCTCAGCGCCGTGTCGGTCTCCTCCCGGCTTGTCCGCCGGTGCAGGAAAAACCCGGCCGCGTGCCCCAGCAGCAGCGCTAGGAACCCGTCGGACAGGGAGGCATGAGGGAAGGAATGGCTGTGCCCCGCGTAGTACACGGCGTGGATCAGGCCGAGCGTCAAGGATGGGATTCCTCCCGCTGCCCCGGCAAATGCCCATCCGATGGTCCCGATGGCGCCCAGGGCGAAGCCGAGGCCGGCGGCGCTGGGGAATGTCCTTGCGCCCGGCGCGGCCAGGAACAGGAGGGCGTGCAGCGCGGCACATGCCGTTATCGCGAGGATCGCCGCAGTTTTTCGCGTCCCTGCAGCAGGCAAATTTCCGCCTCCCTGCTCATCGCCTCCGGCTCAGCCCGCGTCGTCCGCCGGCACCGCCGCGGGGGGCCTGCCGGCAATACGCGCCGCAACCTCCTCCGACAGGCTCCAATCGTACCACTATATCAGACGCGCCGGTCATCCCCAACTTACAAAAACGTTGCCGCGGGGCTGGGATCCCGTCCAAAAACTTCCCGCCGCTAAGTTAAGATTGCGGGCCGTCAGCTTCCAGGCGGCAGGTTTTCGGACAGGCTCTTAAGCCCAAGCGTGGTGCCGGCCCGCTCCGACCGGGGGCTGGACGGCCGCCGGCGGCCTTCGATGGCGTCCGGAGACATTCCGCCTGCCCCGGCAGGCAGGGTGCGATTCGCGCCCGCCGCTTTCAGATCGAGGCTCTGCCATGCCGGCGGGGCCGGGGATACCGATGGTATCCGGGTTATATCCCGGCTGCTTCGGACTTCCGGTACCGCGGGTCGTCGCAGCCTGTTCCGCCGCGGGTATACTTCCTTCTCTCTCCATGTCCGGATGGCCGTCAGCGGCCCGCTCACTTTTCGAAGTCGAATCTGGATACAAGCGAGTGGCGCTTCCACCTGGCGTTGTCCGTTGCTGGAAATTCCCGCCGCTGGTGCGCCCCCCGGCTCTCCTCCCGCGCAAGCGCGCACCGCGCCACAAGCTGGGCGACCTGCAGCATGTTCTGGAGTTCGAACCCGGAAGGCGAGGCGAATTCCTCCGCGTACACGTACTGCTGCCAGAAGTCCAGCATGCGGATGGCGTTGGCCAGGCTCTCGCCATCGCGGTATATGCCGCAGGCTCTCGATACCAGGCTCCGGAGCGACCGGCGCACGTCCTCGACGTCCAGCGGTATCCTCTTGTGCTCGAACCTGCGCCGGACGGCCCGTTCGGGAAAGCCCGGTTGCGGTTCGCGCGCGATCCTCGCGGCGTTGACCCCGGCCTCGCGGCCAAACACGAGGCCTTCCAGGAGCGAATTGGAGGCGAGTCTGTTGGCGCCATGGACGCCGACGCACGCCACCTCGCCGCACGCCAGCAGCCTTCCGACATCGGTCGCGGCGTCCAGCCCTGTTCTGACCCCGCCCATGAAATAATGCGCGGCGGGACGGACCGGGATGCGGTCCCTGGTTATATCAAGCCCGTACTGGGCGCACAGAGCCATTATGTTCGGGAACCGCTCGCGGATGCGTTCCGGCGGGATCGGGCTCAGGTCCAGGAACACGTTCGGCTCCCCGCTTCTCGCCATCTCCTCCATTATCGCCCTGCACACGACGTCGCGCGGGGCGAGGTCCTTCAACGGGTGGGCCTTTTCCATGAACCGTTCGCCTCGTCTGTTGACCAGTACGGCCCCCTCGCCCCGCACCGCCTCGCTTATCAGGAACCTCCGCGCGCCGGCCAGGTACAGGGTCGTCGGGTGCATCTGCACGAATTCCATGTCCGCCAGGGTAGCGCCGGCCCTGTAGGCCATCGCCATCCCATCGCCGGTGGCCACCTCCGGGTTGGTCGTCTCGCGGTATATGCAGCATGCGCCTCCGGTGGCCATTACGGTAGCGCGCGCCTCGATCCTCAGAAGGCGGCGGCTTCCCTCTCCGGTCTCCATCGCCACGGCGCCGTAGCAGACCCTTTCGTGATGGAGCAGGTCCACCGCGAAAACCCCCGGCATCAGCGTTATGTTCGGATGCGCCGCGACGCGGCTCAGCGCCGTCCTCTCTATGACCTTGCCCGTCGCGTCGCCGTCGGCATGCAGCACGCGCCGGGACGAGTGCCCGCCCTCGATCGTCAGCGCGATGTCGCCCCTGTCGTCCCGGTCGAACGGCACTCCCCATGCCATCAGTTCGCGGATGCGCTCCCTGCCCTCGATGACCATCTTCCGCACCGCCGCCTCGTCGCACAGCCCCACCCCGGCCGTCAACGTGTCCTGGATGTGTTTTGCCGGATCATCATCGGGAGAGAGCGAGGCGGCCACTCCTCCCTGGGCGTAGAACGTATTGCTTTCCTCGGGCGCGGCCTTCGTGATTATGAGCACGGAGGCCGTCTCGGCCGCGGCGAGCGCGGCCTCCAGAGCCGCTATCCCGCTCCCTATCACCAGTACGTCCGTCGCCAGCGACGGGACGCGCCTCAGGTCCACGTCCACCAGGAATATCTCGCGCATGGATTCCTTCCCTCCAGGGACCAGAAGCCGGGTCGCGGCCCTCACAGATGGCCGCGGCAGGAATCCGTCCCGCGGACGGACTCGCGAGCCCGCTTCCGTAACATAATCCTGAGCGGACCTCTGCGCCGCAGGGCCATGATTTTACCGTGCGGGCTCCGCACAACAAATTCCCCTTTCCCGCCTGCGAGCCGGTTGCGCTGTTAATCCGGAAGGGACTGCCGTCATAGGGGACGCGGCGGGCGGGTACGTGGGGGGCGCGGGCCGGTTTGCTCCGTCGCTCTCTGGAAGGCGCCTGGGGTAAAAATCGCGGGGAACGCAGATCCAGGTCTGTGCGGTCTATTCTGTACGGCTGGGGTAACGCCTTCCTGCTGGGGTCGGGAATCCCCTCGCGATGGCGTACAACGCAACCGCCTCATAAACACGTTAATTAACTTGACAGGAGAAACAGCATAGTTTAGAATCTTTTTTGCACTATGTGCAGCGGTCGTTTCCGGGTAATTCTCCCGGCCGGGAGGTTTGGAACGGGCTGCGCTTGGAAGCCACCGTTTGGAGGAAACAGCGGGCGTTAGCGCGATGAGTTGAAGCAGGGGGAGATCACCATCGCTTGAATCCAGCCCGTTCGATGACCGGGTAATGAAATAGGAGGGGTAGAGTCAGGGGCCACTGGCGGGAGACTGGGCAGATCTGCTGAGGTCAAAAAATGGTCACGATGGAAGAATTGCTCAGGATAATGATCGAAAGGCGGGGATCCGACCTTCACATCTCCGCCGGATCTCCGCCCCGGATAAGGATCCACGGAGATCTTATGCCGACCGAACATGACGTGCTCGATCCCGAGCAGACGCAGAAGCTCGTTTACAGCATCTTGGATAACGAACAGATAGCCAGGTTCGAAAATGATCTGGAACTTGACATGTCTTTCGGCATCGCGGGGATCGGAAGATTCCGGACAAACGTGTTCATGCAGCGCGGGGCCGTTGGGGCCGCGATCCGGGTCATACCCTACGAGATAGCGTCTTTCGAGCAGCTTGGACTGCCGCGGGTGGTGTGCGAAAAGCTTTGTAACATGCCCAAGGGGCTGGTAC
>JAOACM010000635.1 GCA_026417845.1 Planctomycetota bacterium
ATCAAGCATCTAGTCCTGCCGGACTTCCACGGTGATGCTGAAGTCACGCTTGACGGCACGAGTCGGTCGGCCGATCGGCACGAGCTCCAAGTGGAAGACGATGCCGAAGACGTTAGGCGCTGCTTGCTTCAGATCGTAACTCCAATACATCGCTTCCGAGAAGATACTGTATGAAACCGACGGTTCTCGGGTGCCGGATTCGACGTCCAGCCGTCCGTTGTCCCAGTAAAGGGGCAGGGAGGCGTTCCAGTAGCCGTCGCCGCCTCTTCCGGACAACAGATGGACCTCGATGGCTGGGGTGATGCCTAGACGCTTCTCCCCGGCCGGGACGTGAAGAATGAATCGGCCGTCATCGCCGGAATGCATCTCCTCCACCCGGAACCCGGCATTCTCGGCGTGCTTCAGGTCCCAACTCAAGGAGAATTCAGGCGCCGAGAACTCCACGGCCGCCCTGGGCCGGAGGCGCTCCTCCAGGCGCCTCGCCACCTTGCGCAGCGGCTCCGGCGCCGACTGATTCTCGGCGGTACCCTTCGCGGCATTCCAGGCCGTCTTCCGGTAGAAAAACGTGCACGGGAGCGATTCGGCGGCAAGCGCCCGGACCGTCGCCGGCCGGTTCCCGTCGGCCAGCCTGTCCATGTGAATGCACAGCGCCATCCGGTCCAGCGCCGCTGCGTAGAGCAGGCAGAGCGCCAGCGTTCCGGCGAATGCCAGCCCACGGCGCGCGAACATCTGGGCCAGGAGAACTGCGGCGGCGAGAAGGAACAAAAACGAAAATCCCGCGCTTTCGGCAAACGCGAGGATCGGAGGCGCGTCCGGATGGGCAGCTCCCCCGGCGAATCTTTCCTCGGACTTGCGCCACCCCAAACTCTCGAAACCTCCGACCTCACGGGTATATTGACCGAGGGGGACCTCTTTGAGCGGATCGTCCCGGCGGACAAGGCGCGCATACAGGACGACGACGGTTCCCGTCAAAGGGCTGCGAGTTACGGAGAGGGGATGGGGGTCGGCGGGCTTGAACTCGCTCAGAACATAGGGACGTCCAAAACTCAGCACCCGTACTACTCTGCTGGACGAGTACAGCGCGGATCGAAATTCGGAGGAGACCTGGACCTCGCCGTCAAGGCGCACCGAACCGTCTTCGGACTTCCACGCGCGCACCCCACGCGGCGCCAACGTAAATTCATAATGCGCCGAGCCGAGCCTCCCCTCTTTCGAAAAGATCCTGCCGGCATCCTCGGGCAGGCGAATGTCAATCTCTTCAGCATGGATCGGATATTCCCCTTTAATGAAGACCGCGTGCATCAGCACCCGTGCCCTGTTTAACGGCGCCGCCTCGCCGGAATCCAGGCCTTCCGGAGGCTCGGGCGGCTGTTGCGCCGGCACGCGGACCTTGATGTGATCGGCGGATTCCAGAACGGAGTAGAGTCCGTCCCGGGCCTCCATCAGGGTCCCGACGCCCAGCGCGACGAGGACGCCGATCCCCAGGATGCCGCAGACGATCCGCGCGGCGATGTGCCGCGGCCGCGGGGCGCGGCTGCGCGATGGGATGGCTTCGCGGCGCAGGAGCCTCACGACAACGACCAGCGCCGCGATCAGAACGAGCGGCGGGAATACCCACATGACGGGCAACATCGCTTATTCCCTCCCTTTCCCGGCGTTCACGGCCGCGCGCGGTCCCTTTCTGGCGTGGGCTCCTCTGCCGATGGGACGGGTACAGAGGAGCGGCCGCACCAGAGTAAGACCAGCAGCACCGATATGATCAGCCCGATCAGCGCCCATACCCACCACAGGCTTCTCCCGCGCGCCGGCGCCGGGCGGCTGATGCCTTCCTTGAGCGCGAAAAGCCCATGTCCCACCAGAGCCGACGCCGCCGCTCCGACCAGAACGGCGACGCAGGGAATCCAAATGCGAATCCGCTCTTCCCGGGTCCCCGGACCGGTCTGCCTCATGAAGAAAGCCCGCGATATCAGCTCGTACGCCAGCCATGTCCCGGCGAAGATCGCGCCCGCGATCAGCAGGCCAGCCAGCCATGAAAAACCCACACCGGTCCGCGATCGCGCCATCGCCGCCACGGCGAAGGTCGCCGCGAACACCGATACGGGTATTGACGCCGCCACCCAGGTCCATACCGCCCACCAGCCGTCCCTCGCAAAGGGCTCCGTGAACCCGCTCTCGACGAACAGTCCCCACAGCTTCTGCGGCATATCCAGCCA
>JAOACM010000636.1 GCA_026417845.1 Planctomycetota bacterium
CTACAGGGGCGGCCTGGTTGTTTATCTCAACGGCAGGGAGGGGGCGCGGGCGCATGTCGCCCCTGGAGTCGGGGAGGACGATTTTGCCGAGGGATATCCGAAGGGCGCCTACATGCCGGACGAAGGCGACGACCCGGCAGCCGCCAGGGACCTTGTGTACTACGGAATGTGGACGGGCAAGGCCTACTGGAGCTGGCGCGACAGGCCCGCGGTCAGGGAGCTGGCCGAAAAGGTTCGCGCCAGGCGCCACAGGAGCATCGGACCGGTGGAGATCCCGGCCGCCCTGCTTCGGAAGGGGGTCAACGTGCTCGCGGTGGACGCGCGCTGCGCAGCCATCCACCCGGCGGCGAAGAACTGGCGGTGGGACAGCGACGAGGCCTGCAACAGCACGTGGCCGCATATGTGGCTGGACGATTTTTCCCTCGTTTCCGATCCCCCCGGGATGGCGAGACCCGCCGCCCGCCCGCGGGGCGTGCAGCTGTGGGGCGAGGACATTCACCGCTGGATATTCAACGCGGACTTCCTTGAACCCGGGGTAAGGCCCAGGCCGATCGAGATCGCAGGGGCGCGCGGCGGGAAGTTCTCGGGGCAGGCCGTCATCGGCTCCGACGTCGAGATCAAAGGACTCAGTGCGGAGGTGGACGGCCTGGCCGGACCGGGCGGCGCCTCGATTCCCTCATCGGCCATCCGCGTCCGCTGGGGCGTGCCGCTCCCGCTTCAGAAGATGTTATCGAACTACGGCAAGGGTGCGCTCAGGACTACGTTCCCCGACCAGGCGATAATCCGGTACGCCGAGTCGCTCGGACTGGCCCGCGAGCTGGCCGCCCGGTTGCGGCCGAACCGCGTGATCGATTTGGCCGGACCATCGAAACTGGCGTTTTTCGACCAGTTGAGCGACCGGTCGCCGGATGTAGTGCCGCCGGGAAACAGTCAGAGCGTGTGGCTGACCGTGAGCGTTCCGAGGGATGCCGTGCCGGGCGAGTACAGGGGGCGTCTGGCCGTGCGGGCGGACGGGATGCCGGAGGCAGGGCTGGAAGTCAGGCTGGCGGTGACAGGCTTCGTCGTGCCCGACCCGAAGGAATGGACGACGTTCGTGGCCGTCGAAGAGTCGCCGTACTCCACGGCGAAGGCATACGGCGTACCGCTCTGGAGCGAAGCCCATTGGAAGAGGGTTGCCGAATGCGTCGAACTGCTGGGCGGGATAGGCAACAGACTCGTCATGGTGCCGCTGACGGCGGGATCGGAAATGGGCAACGTCGAATCCATCGTCCTCTGGCAGAGGAAAGGCGAGGGGTACGATTACGACTGGTCCGTCCTGGACCGTTACCTGGACATCGCGGCCGCGAATTACGGGAAACGCCCGGCGATCGTAGCGCTGGTCCATCCTCCGGCGGACCTCAAGGACGGCGCGCTGACGGTAACCGTTTCGGAGGGGGAGGCCGGCGCGGGAAGATCTCTGGCGCTGCCGATGCCGGGCACGCCGGAGTTCCGGAGCGTCTGGCTGCCGTTCGCCAAAGCCTTCGTCTCCCGCGCGCGCGAAAAGCTCCCGGAATGCTCGATCCACTGGGGCATCTTTTACGACTACGTGCCGCCGACGCTCAGGACCATGGCTGCCGATATGGCCGCCGGGATGCCGGATATCGGCTGGATGCGGTGCAGCCACCTCGGTAACTTCGCGCCACCTTTCCCCCGCGGGAGCGGCGCGCGCGTGGACCTCGATCTGCACATCCGGGCATTCCCCGAACCCGACTGGATGAAGGGCGGCGCCGGCCGGCTCGGATGGAACAGGCAGGACCTGAACCTCCTCTATCCCAGGGAGGCGTCCGAGATCACGGCGATACCGGCCTGCGCGCCGCTGTGGCACCTGAGGGAGCTGCCGGAACTCGCCCTGACCGGCGGCGCGCGGGGCTTCGGAAGGATCGGAGCCAATTACTGGGACCGCATCAGCGGCGGCTGGTTCGTGCCGGCCGTGCTTTATCTGCTGTACCCGGCGGAGGGCGGCGTGGAAGGCAGCGTCCAGCTGGAGGTTCTCCGCGAAGGCCTCCAGGAGACCGAGGCGCGGATCGCGATCGAGCGGCGGACGCCGGAGGCGGACGTGCTCAGGGAACGCTGCGGGGCAGCGTGGGGACTCCTGCCGGGCGGCACCAGCCATGGCCGCATCGGGGAGTTCTACGGGGGTTGGCGGGAAAGGGCCGTGAGGCTGTTCGAGGC
>JAOACM010000637.1:0-1717 GCA_026417845.1 Planctomycetota bacterium
ACGCCACCCACAGGACGGGCCGCTCCGGCATGGTGCGCGTGGAAAACGCGGCATGGGACTACCCGGGCATCAGCCCGGTGGCGATGGGCGGCGGGATGGCCTGCTGCCAGTGCTGGAAGTCATTGTTCGATCTGGACGGCTTCGAGCGCTCGTTCGTACCCGCCTCGCACACCTGCACGGTGAATGTGCTCGACGCCAACGGCAACATCGTCGCGCGGATCGGCGGCTACGGCAACCCGGACAGTCGCGGGAAGGACTCGCCGGTGCAGGACCCGAAGACCGGCGAATACCGGCCGCGGCGGCCGGACGATCCGGCGGGCATCAGGAGCCCGCTGGCCGAGCCGGAGATCGCCTTCGCCGAGCCGGCTTTCGTGGCCGTTACCGACGAGGCGGTCTACGTTCACGACCGCGGCAACGAACGCATCGTGCGGGCGGCGCTGCGGTACCGCGCGGAGGAAACATTGCCGCTGCCTTGAGTCCGCGGCAGTCCGGGAGAATCCGGCAAGAGAGGGGGGGGGACGGTGGGCACGGGGAGCAGTGCGCGAAATCCCCGGCGTATGGCGGCGGAGGCGGCGGTCGCCCTGGCCGGCTGGATGTTCGGGGCGGCCGCGGCCATGGCGGGGGCGGCCGACCCGGCTCCAGCATCGCCCGAACAATCCTCCGGGCGGAAGAGAATACTGACGGAGCAAAGCATCTGGCGATCATTCGTTATGCGCCAGGGCGAGGTGTTCAGGTTGGCCTCCGGCGAGGACAAGGCATTGGACGCCAGGGGCGCCCCGACGGCCCCGCCCCTGCCACCGGCAAATCCGCCGCCACCGGACTGGATGAAACCGGACTTCGACGATAGCGGCTGGCAGCGGAGGAAGGGCGTGGTGCTGGATCTGCCCGCCGATTCTTCGATGTTGTGTCTGCGGGGGCGCTTCGAGGTGGCCGATCCGGGGGCCGCCGGCGATCTGCGGCTGGACATGTCGTTCATTGGCGGAGCGGTTGTATATCTCAACGGCAGGGAGATCGCCCGGCGGAGACTTCCGGCCGGAGAACTGAAGCCGGATACTCCGGCCGATCCGTACCCGGACGAGGCGTACCTCAGGCCGGACGGGTTTCTATACGCCAACTTTTTCGGCGATCCCGAGAAGTTCAAGGACAGATTGCGCGTCAGATACCGGTCCCTGTCCGGCGTAAGGCTGCCGGCGGATGGTCTGGTCAAAGGCGTGAACGTGCTGGCGATCGGGCTGTACAGGGCTCCGGCGTCGGAATTGCTGCTGACGAAGAAACCGGCCATGTGGAACCGGGAGAGCTGGAGAGGACCCGGGCTGTACTGGTGGACGAGGGTGGGGCTGGAGTCGTTGATGTTGTCCGCCCCGGCGGACGCGGCCGGAGTCGTGTCGAACGTCGGCTGCCCGCCGGGCTTCCGGGTGTGGACGCACCCGGTCTGTTCGGTCGTGCCGCAGGACGCCCACGCCGAAGCGATATCCTCGATAAGGCCGGTAACGATGACTACCGGGCGCAACGGGTTCGCCGCGGGGCAGATCGTGGCGGCGGCGCGGGAAGACATCCGGGGGCTCAAGGTTGCCCTTGGCGAATTCCGGACCCCGGACGGAAAAAGCCGGATACCGGCCTCCGCGGCGGGCCTGTTGTACGCTGTTCCCGACGCTTCGCTCAAGGGCATGTTCAACGCCCTGTTGCCGGCGCCGCCCGAGTCCGTACCGGCGGACAA
>JAOACM010000637.1:1727-2199 GCA_026417845.1 Planctomycetota bacterium
GGCGGACAAGGCGGCCGGAGCGCGCCAGCCGATATGGATTACGGTGGAGGTTCCGCCCGATGCCGCGCCGGGCATCTACGAAGCCGGGCTGACGGTATCCGCGACCGGCGCGGCGCCGATCGAGGTGCCCGTACGCCTCAGGGTGCATGATTGGAAAGTGCCGGACTCGAGGGAATTCACGTCGCATATCGGCCTGGTGCAATCTCCCGACTCCGTGGCCATGCGCTACAAGGTCCCGATGTGGTCCGACCGGCATTGGGCTTTGATGGAGAAGTCGTTCCAGCTGCTGGGCAAGGTCGGCAACGATTACATATGGATCCCGGTGATGCGCCGTTCGCATTTCGGCAACGAGCACGGCATGGTGCGGTTCGTCCGGAAAGTCGGTGCGGCGGCCGGCGGGGGCGCCGACTCCCAGCAGGTTACGGCCGAAACGCACGCGCCCGACCTGAGCGTCGCGGAGCGGTACCTGGAC
>JAOACM010000638.1 GCA_026417845.1 Planctomycetota bacterium
CCGCGTCCGCTCAGCGGACCGGCGCCCAGCCGGCGGAGAGGCACCCATCGCCTATTCCCGGCTGCGTGGCGGCCGGTCCGGCTATACTGCTCGACGGCGCCGGCATAAACAACGCGGTCTGGGGAAACGAGATCGAAGGCGGCGCGAAGGGGGTGGAAGTGCGCGGGCGCGGGAGCGAGGGGTTGCATCTGTATTCGAACCGTATTCGCGGGATAGCCGGACCGGGGATATTGCTGGCCGGAGCCGGACCGAGGGGCGAGATCAGGGTATACGGGAACAGGATCCGCCTGTCGCGGGCGGGCGTGGAGTTCGACTGCCCGCTACGGGAAAGGATTCTCGTCTTCCGGAACGTGCTGTACGAAAACGGCCGCGATTTCGTGGTCCGCGGACGCACCGCGGCGCTTCTCCTGGCCTATCACAACACCTGCGCCTCGCCGACCGGGGTGGAGTATGCCGGCGACGGGCAGGCTGCGGCGGAGGGGGTAAGGTTCTTCAACAACATCTTCGGTGGAGAGAAGTTCGTAGAGACATCGGGGGGAGCGGACGCGAAACCGGGCTTTTTCACCGACTACAATGTGATACGGGATAATGCCAGAGAGATACGTGAGAAGTACGGCTGGGAAGCCAACGGGCTGCTGGGAGCAGATCCGAAATTCGAAGATCCCGCAAAAGGAAATTTCTGGCTGAGGCCCGACAGCCCGGCGGTGGGCAGAGGTATAAACATCTCCTTGATTGAGCAGGGGATACCGGATACGTACGAACCTCTGCATCCGGAAGCGCGGCCGGACGCAGGCGCCCTGCCGAACAGGATAGCCAGGCGGGACGAAGAGGCCTTCGAGTTCAGGCTCCAGGAGCAGCCTGGGAGATAAGCGCACCATGCTCGTCGTGATGCGGTCGGGCGCAACCGAAGAAGAGGTGGAACGCGTAGCGCGGACCATCAGGCGCATGGGATTCACGCCCCATGTCATTCCCGGGGCGAACCGGACCGCGATAGGCATAACGGGCAACTCCGGCCCGGTAGACCCGCATCCGCTCGAAGGATTGCCCGGGGTAGCCCAGCTCATACCCGTCACCAAACCCTACAAGCTCGTGAGCCGCGAGTTCCATCCGCGGCCGACCGAGGTCGGGGTCGGGAGGGCGGTCTTCGGCGACGGATCGTTCCAGGTGATAGCCGGGCCGTGCGCCGTCGAGGATGAGGCCGGAACGCTCAGAACCGCCGAATACCTCGCCTCGCTCGGCGTGCGGGCCTTCAGGGCGGGAGCCTACAAACCCCGCACATCGCCTTACGCCTTCCAGGGGCTCCGCGAAGAGGGCCTGAAGATACTCGAGTCCGTCCGCGAGAAATTCGGAATGGCGATCGTGACGGAGGTTATAGACGTCGAGACCCTGCCGGCGGTCGAGGAGTGCGCCGACATGCTGCAGATCGGCGCCCGCAACATGCAGAACTTCTCGCTCCTTCGCCGCGCGGGCAAGTCGAGCAGGCCCATCCTGCTCAAGCGCGGCATGTCGGCTACGCTCGAGGAATGGCTGCTGTCGGCCGAGTACATATTGAACGAAGGCAATCCCAACGTCGTCCTGTGCGAGCGCGGCGTGCGGACATTCGCAGACCATACGCGGAACACGCTCGACTTGTCGGTCATCCCCACCGTCAAGACGATATCCCACCTGCCGGTGATCGCCGATCCGAGCC
The DNA here is from genome assembly GCA_026417845.1 of Planctomycetota bacterium. GTDB lineage: Bacteria > Planctomycetota > SZUA-567 > H5-PLA8 > CALKMO01 > CALKMO01. The sequence goes on from JAOACM010000638.1 coordinate 1,691, forward strand.
ACGGGACCGGCCGCAGGGCGTACGTGCCTCCCATGTCGAAGGCCGCGCTGGCCTGCGGGGCCGACGGCCTGCTGGTGGAAGTCCACCACGATCCGGACAACGCGATCTCCGATGGCGCCCAGTCGCTCTCCCTGCAGGACTTTAAAACGCTTTACGAAGAACTCCGGCATCTGTCAGAGGCCCTGGGCAGAAAAATGTGAACCCGCGCGCCGGCCGGATCGCGCGATCCCGCCGCGCAGCCTGTTTGCTCACAAGTGCTGATTGCGCGGCAGGATAAGAGCTTATCCGAAACCTCCAGCGCACAACTTATGCGCTCAGCGGGTTCCACTGCCCGGCAGGAAGTTTCTGGACAGCACTTATCTGCAGCAGCGCCATTGTTGCCCCCCCGTTCGGGCGGGCCGATAGCTTCCGCCCAGGGGATGGGCGGCCAATCTGTTGCCCCCCGTTCGGACAGGCCCCCGCCTGTCTCTTATACACATCTGACGCTGCCGA
>JAOACM010000639.1:0-383 GCA_026417845.1 Planctomycetota bacterium
GGATCTGGAGGCGCTGAAGGCCGGCCGCAAGCCCGCTCTGGCGGCCGCATTCAAGGGAAGAAGCTCCATACAGCTGCCTGATCGCGGCGGCGCGCCTGCACGCATCGCTGGGAGACTTCCGCGCCCGGGCGATGGGGCCGCTGCGCCGGGGGCGCGGGTTTCTGCCGGGGGGAGCGCATCCTCCCGGGGGGTGGCCCGCGCGGGGCTTCCTCCCTGGGCCGTGATCCTCGCGAGTGCCGCGGCCGCCTGCCTGATCGGTCTGGCGGTCGGGATCCTTTTCGTGACGCGGCGTGGAGGGGACGGCGGAGCGGGGGCGGTCGCGGAGGTGCCGGCCCAGGCGGGAGGCGGCGCTGCGGTCGCGGGGACGCGGGAGCCTAGCGGCG
>JAOACM010000639.1:393-2175 GCA_026417845.1 Planctomycetota bacterium
CGCCCCTGAATGACGGGCGGTCAGGGACCGCCAGGACCGCCGGCGGCGGGGCCGGCGAGGTCACATCCGGCAGATCCGCCGGAACGGACGCCGCGGCGGCGCAGAAAGACGCCGGTGCGGCCGCCGCCCGCAAGAGCGAACGGGAAGAAAAGGCCGCCAGGGTTCTCGAGGAGTGCCTTGCCGAGATAGCCGGGGACCCGAAGGATCACGCGGGAAACATGGCCGCGATGGAGGCCATAAGGGATGCTGTAAAAGGGACGCCTTCCGAGGCAAAGCTGAACGCAGCCATCGCCGCCGAGAAGGGAGCGATGCGGCGGGAGGCGTGGGAGAGATGGACCGGGGCCAGGCGAATGGCGGAGGAACTGGCTGAGGCACGGAAGTTCGTTTCGGCAATTCAGGCCATTGACGGGTTCCGGCGTGGAGAGGCCGAGGAAAAGCTGGCGAAGGCGGCCGAGGAAGTTTGCAAAGAGTTCGAGAGGCGCGCCGCGGCGGCGGTCAGGGCGGCCGTCCGATCGGCTACGGTCGCAGCGGGAAAGGGGGATGTGGAGGCGGCGAAAAGGGTGCTGGGGGAATTCCCCGAAGGCGAGGTTCCGGAAACTTGCGCGGCCGAACTGCGGGCTGCGGCGGAGACGGTGGCTGCGGCGGAGGCGAGGGCGAGGACCGAAGCGGAAAAATCGGGCGCCAGAGCGCGCGAGGCGCTTTACGGCAGGTACGCCGCTTCAATCCTGGGAGCGGCCATCGCCAGGTCCGGCGGGGATATCGAGAAAGCCCTTGCCGCCGCGAAGGAGGCGGCCGGCAGGGAGGAGTTCGGGCCGGTCGCCGACCGGATCTCGGAGGATGTGCGCGAGCTGGAAGAGTGCCTGCGGATCGAGGCGGCGGCGCTGGATAAATGGGCCGCCAGCTCGAAGGGACAGGTCGTTGACCTGCCCAAACCCATGCCTGGCATGACGAAAGGCAGGATACAGGAGGCTAAGGACAGGCGCGTGTACATTATGGGCGGGACCTCGGGCCCGGGCCCCACGTTCTGTTTCACAGCCTGCCAGCTGCCGGCCCAGACGATCGTCGAGCTCGCCGGGCTGGACACCTCCTCGGTGGAAGGCGCCGTCAGGGCCGCTGCGTACCTTGCCGCACGCGGCGAGACCGTCGCCGCTGCAAAGGCGCTCGCCCCCTTCAGGGAATCGGGCGACCCGGCGGTCGCCAGGCTGCTTTCGAGGCTCGGCGCGGCGGAGGCGTTTTCCCGCGATGCGGCTGCCGAGGCGGCTCTGGCGCGCGTCGAGGAGCTGTTCGGGACGTCTAAGGATGAAAAGCTCCTGGCCGCTGCGCTCAAGGAATATGAGGAAAAGTATGGCGCGGCGGACTTTTCGCGCAGGGGCGATACGGCGAAAAGGCTTGCTGCCCTGCGCGCCAGGCTGGATGCTCTCGACCCCTTCAGGCGCATGACCGCCGGCCGGCTCCGGCGGATGGCCGACGGCTGGTACGAGCTGGTCTATACGTTCGACGATGCGGTGCAGGCAGCCGAGTTCGAGATAGATCGCGCCATGCCGAACGAGCCGGAGGCCCGGGTATCGGTTTCCGGCGGTCGCCTGATCCTGCGGACGGCCCCGCACGACAGGGAAGGCGGCGAACGGCGCCGCGGCAACATATCGGTTCAGTGGAAGCCCCGCATACCGATCGAAAGCATCCGCAGGGTGGAATACGACGTAACGCCGGTCGAAGGAGGCAAGTGGATCGGCTGGTACGCTCCCAGTCCTGGGGCGAGACCCCCGGTGGGCAGGCTGCGGA
>JAOACM010000640.1 GCA_026417845.1 Planctomycetota bacterium
GGAAGGCGATGGCGGAGCCGTGGGAGCCTGAGGAATATATCGGTTCGTGGATGGCCACGATCCGCCACATATCCCCGGCTTCCGCGAGCTTCTTTTCCAGCCACCTGGCCCTGTCGCCCGCGAACGGCTTCCGGGCGTACTGGTCTATCCCGATCACGCGGACCGGCCCGCAGTCCACGCAGACGTCGAACGGATTGCCCTCCCTGCGCGAGACGCCCTGTTCTGGAAAGTATTTGCCGAAAAGATCCGATCCCATCTCGTGATTGCCTGGGACGCAGATCAGCGGCATTCTGGCCAGCAACGGCGCGGCCGGTATGAAGAATTCGACCGCCGTTCGCTCCTCATCCGAGCCGAACGTCGCCAGATCCCCGGTGTTCAGGATGAAAGCATACTTGCCGGACCGTTCCGCCGCGAGCGCCATCTCAGCCGCGATCCTGGAATGCATGGACGGATTGCCCCGGGTGTCGCCGTAGACGAAAAAGCTGAATGGCGCGGCATCCTTCGGCTGATACGTGCGGAATGAAAGGGCTCCGATCTTCGCGCCTCCGGCGCCGAGGACTTCAACCTCTACCGTCGTCCCGGGTTTCAATCCCGATACCCGTACGGCGTGGAACCGGGTCGCTTTCTCCCCGTCAATCCGGGTCCATTCCGGGTTTCCTGCCGCCCTGAATCGCACCGCGCCGGTCTCAGCCGCGGAAGTCTGCCAGCAGACCGTGGCTCCGTCCGCGGCGGGAGATATCGCATACGGTCCGCTCAGCAGATTCGCCGCGCCGCCGCCTTCCTTCTTTTCAGCGCCCGGGGCACAGCCGAAGGCGACCACGGCGACAAACGCCGGGAGCAACCTGGAAGCGATGCGCATCGTTCGTCCTCCACAATATGGCGGGCCGGGGAATTCCCGCGCCCGCGCGCCGCGCAATTGCCTGCCGCGTTCAGGTTGCGGCCGCTGTCTGTCTGCAGCGGCGCGCCCGGACGGGACGGCAGCCGCGCCGCAATAATCGGCTGCGCTCAGGCGCTGCGCCAACGTAACGGTCTGCCGCTCTCAGGCAGCGGCTGCTGTTGCGTGGCGCGCGAACCGGGGCGACAACAGCGCGCCACGAACGAATACGCTCCATCCGCCATGCCCCGGCATCAGGGGGGCGGCAAACAATTACGCGCCAGCAACTATGGACGCGGCAAACGGCAGAACAATTGCCGCGCCGCATACTCCGGGAGTTTGCTGCCCTCTGCCAGCTTAGAGCCTGTCCAGGAGCAGGTTGCGATGTCTCCGGGCGGGAGGGAGATTTACGCGGGCGGCCGGGGGGCTTATCCCGGCAATCCAGGGCAAACGCGCTCCCGCCGGATAGCGCTTTCCGCGATTTTTACACCAGGCGTTTTCAGAGATGCGGCGGGAGCAAGCCTGCGCGTACATCTCCGCGCCCGCTTCGCCGCGTCCCCTCTGACAGCCATTTCTGCGGACCAACAGCGCAACCGGCCTCCTATCCAAAAATTCCTCCGCTGAACAGCAGGTCCAGCTGAGCGTATAAGCTGCCGGCCGGAGGAGATTTCCCGCCGCATAGCGGAACCCGCTGAGCGTACACGAGCTGCGCGCCGGAGGTTTCCGGGCAAGGCTCTTACTTCACGCCGAGCACCGGCCTCAGGCCGAACCCGGAAGCTATCGCAACGATCAGATATACGCCGATCCACTGGAGGTGCAGGTTCCACCAGGACGGCGGCATGCTGTCCTTCAGCGTGAAGGCCAGCATCTGCATCCTGTCTCCGGAAGGCGACTCCAGGCGTATGAACGTTTGTACGTCCGGGGGAAATACCCCCGATGCGCCGACCGGCAGCTTCACCCTGTGCGCCTCGCCCTCGTGGCAGACGGTCAGGGTATAGACGCCGGGCCGCGAAGCCCTTACCGTCCACTGGGCTTCAACGCCCCTGGGAGGAACTTCGGAAGCCGCCGTCTCGATTCGCTTCCTCTTCTCCTCGGGCGTCTCCGTTTTGAACCACGATAGGGGATTCCACCAGACCCCCGGGCCGGTATGTTCCAGCGCGGCGATTCTCTTCGCCTTTTCCTCCGGCGTATCGCGCCACATCCTGACCGGAGAAACCGGGCCGTGCGGGAATTCGAGTCCGTCCTCCGGCAGTATGCACGCCGCCCCCTTCGCCCCATCTTCGAAGCACGCCGTC
>JAOACM010000641.1 GCA_026417845.1 Planctomycetota bacterium
TGGAACCGGGTCTTCCGCGCCTTCGCGGACCTGCTGGCGGTCAGATGGATGCAGTCGAGGGCGCTGCGATACAGGGCGGAGGAGATCAGGTGAACGAAGTACTGTTCTGCGGAATGTTTCTGGGCAAGCAGTTCCTGCTCACGCCGTGGAAGCTCGTCGGCTATTTCGGCGCCATCCTTTTTTTTGCGCGCTGGCCGATCCAGATGCTTGCCTCCAGAAAGGCCGGGAAACCAGTCGTCCCTACGCTTTTCTGGCTGATGAGCATAGCCGGCAGTGTGTGCCTCTTGAGCTATTTCATCTTTGGCAAGACCGACTCGGTCGGAATTATAAGCAATCTGTTCCCTTCGCTTGTGGCCTGTTACAATCTCTACCTGGTGGTCCGCAATAAAAAGGCGGACGGAGCCGGCAACAGGGCGGCGGCCTCAGGGGGAGGATGCGTGGCGTGAAGTGTGCGATAGTCATACCGGCGAGACTCGAATCCACGAGGATGCCGCGCAAGCTGCTCCGCGACGACACCGGCAGGCCGCTGCTGGCCCACACGATCGAGACGGCCATCGGAGCGGCGCGGATGTCGGGCGGGTTCATAACGGCGGTATATGCGGCCGTTGACGACGAGGCCCTGCGAAAGGCGGCCGAGGCGGCCGGAGCCGCAGCCGTTATGACGCGCCGCGACCATGCCAGCGGATCAGACAGGGTAGCCGAGGTCGCCGCGGGCCTGTCGGAAGATTTCATTCTGAATCTTCAGGGGGACGAGCCGGAGGTCGAGCCCGGAACCGTAATCCAGGCGGCACGCCTGATCGCCCGCGCGGGCGAACCCGCTCCCATGGGCACGCTTGGATGCCCCATCGCTTCGGCAGCCGAGTATCGGAACCCGAACGTCGTGAAGGTGGCGGCCGATTCCGCCGGCTACGCGCTCTATTTCTCGCGGGCCCCCATTCCATTCGATCGCGATTCCGGAGGCCAGGCAGTGCCGCCGTGCGCCTGCCGACACATCGGGATATATGTTTACAGGCGCGAGTTCCTGCTGGGCTATAAACGGCTTCCCCCATCGCCGTTGGAGACGGTCGAAAAGCTGGAGCAGCTTCGTGCTCTGTACGCCGGCCACAAGATACGCCTGGGCATAACATCCCACGCGCCGCCCGGGATAGATACGGAGGAAGAATAACAGGCCTTCGTCCGACGGGTGAGGATGGCGATGACGTAAGCGCCCGGCTTTGTTGCGTAGATATCGTAAGGCCTTGATGTATAATGGGTTGCGGCGCGTTGCTCCGGCAGCGGCATTTGTGCGTAAGGTATTGTTATACATGAATTTGCGACTTTAATTATGCAACAAAAGCCCAAGTGCCCGGCAATGGACATTTTACCAGCACGGGAAAATTGGCGGCGACCGGCAGGCAGATATGACGCCCAAGACGACGCATCTGTAGTCGCCATGTACAGCGCGCTTGCAGCAGGGGAAGCTCCAGCCATATTCCCGAACCTGATACATGCCGTTTCCCTTCAATAAGTTGCGCCTTTAGCGCATGATCCATCGCTATCTGGCTCCTTTTTTGCATGGCGCCTCTCCAAAAGTCTCAGGTGTAGAGCTTTGGGATCAAAGGGGGCACACTCATTGTTCGGGAATTTTCAGGCGGGCTACTTGTTTTTGGTCTTGGGAGACGGAGGGGCATCGGCATAATACTCTGCATGCGCCCAGGCTTGCCTGTGCCGGCGATGTTTGATGCGATCCTGCATCGAAGAGGAGGCTGCGCTTTATGGTTAAGAAAGTGCTGATCGGGCTGAGCGTGTTTCTGGTGCTTCTGATCGCCGGCGGGTACCTGTTCTCCCTTACGCAAAAGCCAGGGCATTCGAGGCCGAAATCCCCTCCCGCCCCGATCCAGAAGACCGGCGATCCTGTCCTGGATGCAATAAGGCGGGGTGTCGAATACCTGAAAGTCCATCAGGAGGCCGATGGGCACTTTTCGAAGGGCGCGTTGGACCCGAAGCCTGCCTTCACGGCGCTGGTGGTGGATGCCCTAGCCAGATGCCCGGACCGCTACAATGAAAAGGAGCATCCGTTCTTTGCCAGGGCTGTGCGGGCAATCCTCTCCTGCCGGCAGAAGGACGGTTCCATATGCACGCCGAGCCTCGGGATGCACAATTATTGCTGTCTCTTATACACA
>JAOACM010000642.1 GCA_026417845.1 Planctomycetota bacterium
GCCGCGCCCGACATGAAGGTTGGGCGTTACCATACGTATGCCGCGGCAGGGATGCCACAATTAAGTGCCTGCCCAAAAAACTACCCGCTTAGCAGCAGAGCCGACTGAGCGTATAAGCTGCCGGCCGGAGGTTTTGGGACAGGCTCCAAGGCCGCTGGCCCGTGGATTCCCGCCGCTGTTTTTCCTTTTTTCTTTGTCGGCGGAAGCCCTGCCTCGAACGATCGTTTCCCGTCCGCGCCGTCTTTCCCGATGGGGATGCAGCGATTGCCGGCACGGCGGCGCGTCCTCGCGGGATAGTCCGGCTCGCCCCGACGGCGCGCCGGAACGGTCAGCGCGAGCGTTTGCCGCGGCCGGTCCCGGCCGGCCTGACCCATATCGGACTTGACCAGGCCCTCTGGCCGTTGCGCGGCTCCACACGGAGTCGGTAGTTCGGCGCTCCGCGCAGCGGGTCCTTGTCTACATACTCCCATTCCTTTTCGTATCCCGCCGCCGGGATCGGCCTGTGTATCTTCACCTTGAAGGCGCAATGGTGGTAGACGTCCATCCGCTCCGGCGACATCGGTGCGACGCCGGCCTTTTCCGCCAGCAGTTTTATGCATTCGTCCCTGAACCACATCTCGCGGCTGCACGCGGCGAACTCCGCAACCTTCCCGCGCTCCTCCAGACCGTTCATCCTGACGAGCATCTCGGCCGCCGGGTCTGCCTCAAACTCGAATACGTTCGCGTTCTGGTGACGTTCGGCCACGTGCAGCGTGGATGTGATCATCCGGAACGACGCGGCACCGCCCTTCAGCTCCGGTTCGCCGCGGCACGGCGATATCCAGCACGGCTGGAACCCGAGCATTCTTCCGCCATCCACGCGGATCTCGCCCGACCATTCCCGCGTAATCGGGTCCATCTCATTCGGGCGCGGTCCCCATCCGGCCTCGATCCGGATCTTAAAGCGCGCGCGCTTGCCCGCGCGCGGCAGGTCCCATGTGCCCTGGTGGCAGTGGGTGGCGATGACCCTGCCGTTCCTCAGAAGCTCGATACGGTCGAGGGCGTCCAGGCCGGCGACCCTTACCCGGATGCGCCTGGGCCCCTTTACGGCCACGATATCGCCCATGAGCGCCTCGCCGATGCGGAAATCCAGTTCGATCCTGTCGCCGGTAGCGCCGTAGACCCTCCTTGCGAGGAACGCCTTCCACAGCGACTCCCGCGTCAGCCCGTCGGCGATGCAGGCCATTATTCCGCGCCCGTAGTGGGCCGGCATGTCGTCCCAGCCGTCGGTGGAGCATATCGCGCCGATGTGCAGCCCCATGTCCAGCGCGTGCTGCCAGGAGCCGCAGCCGAAGCCGGGACCCATGTGAGAGTTGACCCGCAGGCCGATGTACTCCTCGTCAACCTCCGAGCATCCGTGTACGGAGAATATCTCGCAGAACGGAGACAGTTTCTCATCAAAGACCGACCAGTCGCGGCCGCGCAGGCCGGGCCGGTACCAGACGTGATGGGGGATGGCGATCGCATCTTTTCCTCTGAGGCATTCGTAGAGCTCGGCCAGCCTGTTGACCCGGAAGACCGGCGGTCCCTCTTTCAGATAGAATACGTTGTGGTCTCCCGACGAGCCGTCGCCCTGCCACTCGTAGCCCGGGAATGTCACGAATTTCCCCGGTTCGTTCCGCCTGGCGGTGGCCGCCTGGACCTCAGTCCATTCGCGTTCGATCCGTTCCGCGGGCTTCCATCCCTCCAGCACCAGAGGCCGCTTGCCGCCCAGTTCGGTCGGGTGTCCTCCAGAGCGGAACGCATCCGAACAGGCGGTGTAATAGGCCGCCGCGTAGAAATCGAGATGGCTCGCCGCGTTCGACAGGACCTCGTCGTACTTTTCGGGCGACAGCCCGACCTGATGGGTGTTGTGGTGCATCTCCCCCCAGAAGATCCTGCTCATTTTCCTCCTCCTCTATTCCCCCCGGTCCGGACGGGACATCGCCGTCCGAATGGATGATGCGCGATGCCGATATAAGAGTTTGCCCAAAGCTCCTGTGCCGGCCAAGGCATGCCTTCGATCTCGCCCGCTCCGCTCGGAGTTTTCGGACAGAAGCTATGAAACGAGCCGGCCTCGCGCAAGAATAAATCGGGCGGGCAACGGTTGCCAGCCGGGATTTCAAAGGGG
>JAOACM010000643.1 GCA_026417845.1 Planctomycetota bacterium
AGGCCCGGGCTGGCGCAGGAGATAGTATGGGACGGGAAGGACGACTTCGGGAAGCCGGCGGAGGGAGGGCCGTTCAGCTTCCGCGTCCGGGCGGGGACGCGCCTGGCCTTCGGCAGGACGCTGGCCGGATCGCCCTACATGATAGACACGATCCGGGGATTGGCGTCCGATTCTCAAGGTAACCTCTACATCCTGCACCATCCGTCCAACAGCGGGCCGCCGACGGTGCAGGTTTATTCGGACATGGGCGAGTATATCCGTACGGTGTTCCCGCCCGCCGCGGACATATCGCTCGAAAGGTTGGGCGACCTGGTGTACAGGGACGGGGAAAAGCGGCGCATAATACCGCGCAACTACAACGACATATATCCGCGTTTCCTGCCGTACTTCCACAAGGCGGCGGAATCCATCGGCATGGTACCGGTCGTGTCTGAGTCCTCCGGGATCCTGCTGCACACCGGGCAGTGGGTGTTCCGGCTGGACACTGACGGCAGCACTGGCGGACGGCTTCTTCGCTACAGCTTTCTCTATCCGATCGGACTCAGCCCCTACGACGCGGCCGCGACCGAGGTATTCACGGCCGCCCTGCCCGACGGCAGCCGGCTCTTTGCCTGCGGCCCCTGCTCGAAACCCGATGCCTCCGGCAAACCGTTCAATCCCAACTGGCCCGCCGGCAGGATATGCGCGATGGGCATCGGCGAGGACCAGTACATGAAACCGCTTGCGGACGTGGCTTTGCCGCCGGGCTGGGCGGCCAGGGGCGGGCCCCCGCTGGCCGGGGTCGCCGCCGACGCGCGCGGCCGGCTTTACGTCTGTGACCGGGCCGCCGACCGCGTGGTCGTGCTGGACCCGTCGGGCAGAGAAACGGCGTCTGTACCGGTCAGGGACCCGTACCGCATCGCCGTGCACCCCTCCGACGGGGCGATATACGTGCTGACAAGGCGGACGGAGGCCCGGGGCAGAAATCGCTACGCGCTCCTTAAATTAGCCGGGCCGGCCGGGGATAAACCGACGATCGAGACCGACCTGGGCTACGGCCGGAACGCCGGGGCGTTCATGGTCCTCACAGCGAAGGACGGCCGGACCGGCGTATGGGTGGCCGCGATGCACGGCAACATCTCCAGGCTGGACCGCGGCGACGTGACGCGGTTCGAGGAGAAGGACGGCGCTTTCGTCGCGACCGTGAAATTTCACGAGAAGGATCCGGATGCGCTCGGCCTGTTCGACGTAATCGCCGCCGACCCGTTCACCGAGGATGTTTACATCAACGATGATTACTCCGGCATGTACAGGTACAACGGCCTGACTGGCGAGGGAGGATCGCTGCAGAAAGTCCGGAAGGACTTCTGGGCCACCGAGATCGCCGTCGGCCCGGACGGGTATCTGTACGCCAGGACCGGGCCAAGCTACAGCGGGCCGCTCGAACGCCTCGACCGAGACCTCAAGCCCGTCCCGCTGGCCCCCGGCGGCACGCATATGTTCACCGATTACATCTACAGCCGCTTCGGAGCGGGGCACGCCGAGAAGGGCGTGGCGGTCGGACTCCGGGGCCAGGTCTACGTGATGAACATGTACGACTGGCAGCGCTACGCGGTCTACGGCCTGAACCCTGACGGGTCGTTCATGGAAGGCAAATATCTGAAGGGAAGGCTCGTGGCCTACGCCGACAGAAAAGGGAAGAAGCCTGACAGCGCCGTCATCGGACCGGTGCCGGACGCCTGCGGCGGCCTGCGGGTGGACACCAAGGGAAACATATACGTTGGAATGCTCATGCTGCCGCCCGGCTACAAGGGGCCGTCGGTCCTGGCGGCCGACCCGTCGTGGCGCTCGCTGGTCGGGAGCATAATAAGATTCGGGCCGGAAGGCGGCGAATGGGTATGCACCGATCCGCGCCTGGCCCGCAGCGCGCCGAAGGGGATAAGGACGGAGATTCCGGAAGGGGCCAGTGGCGTGCATATGGAAAACGGTCACTTCCTGCTCGGCGCCTCCATGGTCTACCCGGAATTCGCGCCCTTCAGCGGCGCGGCCGGGACGGGCGAACTGGGCCGCCCGCCCATCGGCCGGGAGAACTGCGCCTGCCGCAGCCCGCGCTTCGATATTGACCGCTTCGACCGCCTCTACGTCCCCAACGCCGTAACCT
>JAOACM010000644.1 GCA_026417845.1 Planctomycetota bacterium
TGTCAGGGGTATCCGCGGAGGCACGGATGGGAGGCGGCGGCAAGTCAGTCCTCCTCTTGAATCGCCTCTGAAGCCCGTATCCGCCTTTGCAGCTACGGCCATGCACCCCCCGGTGGTTTTGAGCGGTAACACTCTTGTTGACACGATCATGCACCAGTGATAGCATCCGGCCAAACCGAATGGAAGGATGCCATCATCAGTACGCGGCGCGGAGTAGGAGCCGGGGAGGCGGAATTTTTCCGGTTGCCGCGATATGATGGATGTCCCGGCGGGTGGCGTCCTGGGAGATATCCGATATGTCCGCGGACGGTAACGATTATTCGATCGTTTTTCTCGGGCGCTTCGCCGGGCGCGACAAACCTGTCGGGCAGGCGCTTTCACAGGTCTTCGGGTTCAAGGAGGAGTGGGGGATGCGCGTGGTTGGGGTCTCCCCCTGCATCCTTCTCAGCGGGCTGACGATGGAGCAGGCCAGCGAGATACACGCCATCCTGGCTGAGGTCGAGCAGGCCGGTTGTAAGTTCCAGGTCGAGAAGGGCATGGACCCTGGACTTACCAAGCTTGAGTGGCCCTCGCCGCCGCGGCTGAAGGGGAGACTCGTTTCCGAGTATGGGAGACCCAGGAGCGCCGTGATCGTGTGTCCCCACTGCGGGCAGCCCATAGAGTTGAGCGCCGGAAAGGCCGCCGGGACGCCTGCGGCATCCGCCGGCGCGACGCTTCCCGCGACGGGACCGGTCCAGGGCGGGTATGGAGATGTCCGGACGCCGCCGGTGCGGCAGTCTCCCGTTCATGTACCGGCCGCTGGACCTGCCGGGCCCCAGCGGCAAACCCCGTCGGCACCGACAGCGCAGAAGGTCCGCCCGCCTAGCGGACCGGGGGTCGTGCCGCAGGCGGTGCCTCAGGTGCAGATGCCGTCGCGTCCGGTTCCGGCGCCGGCCCCCGCCGGCTACCCGCCGCCAGGGCCGCCACCGATCGTGATAGCACAGGCTCCCCAGGAGGACGCCGAATTGGACGAGCTCGTCCCCATCGGTGGCGCTCCAGCCCAGCAGCCCGGCGCCGCTCCCCGGCCGCCCGCCGCCCAGCAGGCAGGCGCGCCCCGTCTTCTCCCTGAGGTTCCGCTGATCGAGCGCCCTCAGACCGCGCCTTCAAAGCCTGCCGGCTCCCCCCAGAAGCGTCGCATGGGACCGATGAGCCTGGACGACTTCGAGGCCGGTCTTGCGGAGGAGGAGCCGCGGGAGGAAGAGGCGCCGGCCGGAGCGCCGGCGCTGGATCCGATCACGGGGGAGTCGGTCGAGGATCTCGACGAGGTGCCACCTGCACCGGCCGCGCCGCGGCCGGCCGCAGTCCAGAGGGCTGCCGGGCCGGCGCTCCCGCCCGCCCAGCGCCCCCCCTCGGCCGGCAAGGTGCCCGCTCAGCCCGTCGGGCTGCAGCAGGCGGCGCCGCAGCAGCAGGCGCAGCCGGCCCGGCAGAGCGGCAGGACGGGCAACTGTACCGTCCTGGTACAGAGGACCAGTAACCCGCGCCTTGCTCCCCTCCTGGCCGAAATCCTCAAGATATCCACTGAAGAGGCGCAGAAGCTGGCGTCCCGCCCCATCATCGCGGTGGCTCGCGGCATATCGCAGGAGGAGGCGGATGCCTTGAAGAAGCGGTTCGACGCGATAGGCGTGGCGTGCCAGATCAAGCTGAAACGGTAAAGCCTTCCGGCGTGAACGGGAGACGGTGCCGGTTCCCGTAGCGTTTTGTCCTGGCTGCGGCGTGGAGCTGTCCGTGGAGCGGGCGGCACTGGCGGGAGAACGCTCGGAGATGGGACGGAGTGATCTGCGCGCGGCGTACTTTGCCTTCTTCGTATCCATTGCCTGCACGGCGATCCACGGCGCAGCGGGGGGCGAAGGCGAGGATGCTGGCGCGAGGACCGGCGCGGCCGATAGGGCGGCTGCCAGCCTGGCGGCGGAAGGCGGAGGCAGTCCCGCGGTCGCAGGGACGGACAATCCTACAGGTAAAGCACCCGACAGGCCCCTCCTGATAATCTACGATTTCGCCAGTCCCGGCGACGGCGGAAAGGCCGGGCGCAAGGCGGCTGATATCCTGCGGGGACTGGCGCGTAAATCCGGGTCGTTCCTGCTGCCGGTCGAGATTGAC
>JAOACM010000065.1 GCA_026417845.1 Planctomycetota bacterium
TGTCCGGACATACATATGTTACACCGTGGCCGGCAGGAGGGTGAGCGCAAAATGCATATTGTGTTATTGTGTGTTATCTGTGGGCTGGCGTCGGCTCCGCGGCGGAGGCTCCGGTCCGGTTGCCGATCAGCGACCTCAGCAGCGTATCCCACTGAGCGACGGTCTTTTCCTTCGAGAAAAATCCGCGGTACGTTTCGAAGCATCGCAGCTGGAGCGGGACGAGGGCTTCCCTGTCGGAAGCCAGGCGGCGCATCCGGGCGGCGGTCTCGCCTATCCTGTCTTCCGTAAGAATCCAGCCGACATCGTGTTCCGAGATCCACCGGCCTATGTCCGAATCGGGCGGGCCGTCGAAGAGAACCGGGCGGCCGGCGGCGAGCGAGCCGAAGAACTTGGAAGGTACGACCAGTCCTTCCCAGCCCGGCTTGAGCGAGGCGACGTGGATATCGGCGGCGCCGAGCTGAAGCGGGAGCCTGTCCTTCGGGGCGAATTCTGCCGGCGCCACGTTCGGAATACCTTCCGCGGCCGCGCGGATTTCCATCTCCCCCGGTCCCCGGACGGCAAAACGGAATTCCACGCCGTCGCCGCTCAACTCGCGCGCCAGGGCGAGTATGTTGTGGAACGCGTGGGCCCGGCCGAGGTGGCCCGAGTATAAAACGGCCAGCCTCGCGTCGCCGAACAGCCGCCGGCGGGTTTCCGGGTCGGCGACCGCCGGCGCGGTCGGCTCGTGCATCGCCCATGGAGGGAGCGTGACCTTCAGGGACGGATGGCCGTATCGCTCCAGCCGCGCGCGCATGCATGGGCCTAGGTCCGCCACGAGATCACAGCAGGCATAAGCCTCCCTGAGCGCCCGCCGCGCGGCACGGACTTTCCAGGAGCCTTCGCGCGCGGTACCCTCCGCCACGGCCGCATCCGGATGCACGTCGAAACACCAGTGCGCGATGCGGGTGCCGGGACTGAGCTTCCGGTAAAGCCACGCGGCAAGCACACCGAAGAGCGGATCCGACCCGGTCAGGACGACATCCGGCCGGTTCCGTCTCTTCCGGAGCGCCAGCAGTCCCCATGCGGCCAGCATCCAGCAGGAATTCAGCAGCCTTCCGGCGGACGAAGACTGATTGAAAAAGCCCGGCCGCCATATCCTGCGAATGGATACGCCCTCGTATGTCTCGCTCGGGGAAAATTTGCGGGACGGATCATGGCGGGAGCGGTTGCAGGGCGCCGCCTCGACCTCCCAGCCGCGCCGCGCCAGCCCGACAGCCAGCCCGGTAAACATCTCCCCCCCGGCGACATCGTCGGGATGGAAGTAATGATAGAGCATCAGTATTCTGGGCATTGCGTCCCGCTCCGCACGCGACCGGTGATTCCCCTCCCGGACAGGCAGAGGGCTTCCGGGCGCGGCGATCCGGCGGTCTTCCTGCGCGGTTCGGGGCGCAAGGCTGCCTGTACGCTCCACCGGCCGGTCCGCCGATGCCCGAAGCCCCGGCAGTTTCATGTTGCGCCCCGCCGTGCGATCCTGCGGCTGCAGGAGCCAGGGCAAACACCCCTTGCGATGCTCGCGGCTTTTCCCGCGCAAGTCGCCTTACTTCGCCGCGACTTGCGAAAGGAACCACTCATACGTGGACTTGAGGCCTTCCGCCAGCCGGATTGCAGGCTTCCAGCCGAGGGAACGGATGCGGGAAGAATCCAGCAGTTTCCTGGGGGTGCCGTCGGGTCTGGAGAGGTCGAACCTTATGTTTCCCTCGAATCCCACGGTCTTCCGGACAGCCTCGGCCAGTTCCGCTATCGCGACTTCCTCGCCGGATCCCACGTTGACGATTTCCTCGCCATCATATATCTTCATAAGCAGTATGCAGGCGTCGGCGAGGTCGTCCACGTACAGGAATTCCCGCCTCGGCGTACCGCTTCCCCACACGACAACTTCCCGCGCTCCGGCCATCTTCGCCTCGTGGAACCTGCGTATCAGCGCCGGTATCACGTGTGAGCCTTCCGGATCGAAATTGTCCCCCGGGCCGTAGAGATTCGTGGGCATAAGGCAGATGCCACGGAATCCGTACTGTCGCCTGAAGGACTGGACCATTTTGATGCCGGCGATCTTGGCGACCGCGTACCATTCGTTTGTAGGCTCGAGCGGACCGGAGAGCAGATATTCCTCGCGGATCGGCTGCGGCGCCAGCCTGGGGTATATGCAGGACGAACCG
Source organism: Planctomycetota bacterium (assembly GCA_026417845.1). GTDB lineage: Bacteria > Planctomycetota > SZUA-567 > H5-PLA8 > CALKMO01 > CALKMO01. The sequence goes on from JAOACM010000065.1 coordinate 2,196, forward strand.
AGGAAGAGCAGCTTGGCGGTTCCGAACCTGCGCGAAGCATCAATTACGTGAGTCTGGATGAGCAGGTTGTCGCGAATGAAATCGGCAGGGAATGACGAGTTGGCCCTTATCCCGCCGACCCTGGCGGCGGCCAGGAAGACGTACTCAGGCCGCGCCTCCGCGAAAAAGCGGGTCACCGCCGCCTGGTCGGTCAGATCGAGTTCGCGCCTGTCGCGGGCCAGGATGTTCCGGAACCCGGCCTCGCGCAACTTCCGGAGGATGGCCGAACCGACCAGGCCCCGATGCCCGGCCACATATATGCGCGCATTCCTGTCCACGCCGCACCCTGCCCTTGTACGGCGGCCGTTTTTCCCGATGCCGCTACGGGTCGTGCCCCGCGTCCGACGATCAGGCCGGCGCCGCGGTCCGGAACAGAATGCTCTGCCATCCTGACCGGCGACAGCCGCGCCTCCCCCGGTCTCACGCCTTCCAGAAACCCGGCGGGAGCCTCTCAGACCTTCGAACCGGGGGCCCCTCCGGGAGTGCGCCCGGCGCCTCCGATATACGCTTCGCGGCGGGCCAGCTCAAGATCGTGCTCCACCATCATCCTGACCAGGTCAGGGAAGCGGACCTTCGGCCGCCAGCCGAGTTCGCGCGCCGCCCTCGAAGCGTCCCCGCGCAGGTGTTCCGGCTCGGCGGGTCTGAAATACCGCGGGTCTACCTCGACATGTTTCTCCCAGTTCAGGCCGAGGAGACCGAAGGCAGCCTCGGCGAACTCGCGCACCGAATGCGACTCGCCGGTGGCGATCACGTAGTCGTCCGGCGCGTCGCGCTGCAGCATCAGCCACATGGCTTCAACATAATCGCCGGCGAACCCCCAGTCGCGTCTCGCATCGAGATTTCCCAGAAACACTTTTTCCTGCAGCCCCATCTTTATCCGTCCTGCGGCCCTTGTGATCTTCCGCGTGACGAAGGTCTCCCCCCTGCGCGGCGACTCGTGATTGAACAGTATCCCGTTGACCGCGAACATCCCGTACGCCTCCCGGTAGTTTACTGTATGCCAGAAGGCAGCGACCTTTGCGACCGCGTAGGGACTTCGCGGGCGGAAAGGCGTGTCCTCGCGCTGGGGAGGGGGCGAGGAACCGAACATCTCGGAGGAGCCGGCCTGATAAAATCTGACTTCCGCCCCGGTGGCTTCAATGTAATCGCGCAGCGCCTCCAGCAGCCGGAGCGTGCCGGTGGCCACTATATCTGCCGTGTACTCGGGCTGTTCGAAGGAGACCTTGACATGCGACTGCGCCGCCAGATTGTACACCTCATCCGGCCGCGCCTTCCTGAGCACCTTCCTCAGGCACGTCCCGTCGGAGAGGTCGCCGTAGTGGAGGAAGAGCCGCGCTTCCCTGTCGTGCGGATCGCGATAGAGGCGGTCTATCCTGGCCGTGTTGAACGTCGAGGCTCTGCGTATGACGCCGTGGACCTCGTAGCCTCTACCCAACAGCAGCTCGGCCAGGTACGAACCATCCTGGCCCGTTATCCCGGTTATCAGCGCCCGCCGCATCCGCTCGGCCTCCGATCCGCCTGAGGCGGCCCCCCGGCACGACCGCCTGCCCTCCCGCCTCCGGCCCGTCCGCCCCTCATGGTCTCCGCCATTCCTCGATATCCCTCAGCCATTGTCTCATCCGCGAATATACGTCGTACCCTGAACTCATGCACCTCCTGTATCCGGCCTCGGCTATCTTCCGGCGGGCCACGTCGTTGAGCGCGTAGAATCGCGCCTTGTCCACGAACTCCTCGACCGACGAGAAGTATTCCGCCTCCCTGCCTTCCTCGTAAAGCTGCAGCATCACCGGGGTGCGCTCGGCCAGCAGGAATGCCCCGCACGCGGGAATCTCGAAGACGCGGATGGTGTACTGATCTCTGTTCCACCTCGAAAAGAAGCAGGCGCATACCCTGGCTCCGCATATCGCCCTGGCGTAGTCGTCCCCGGCAAGCAGCGGTCCTATCGGTATCGAAAACTCCGCGGCGCGCGCCATCAGAAATCTCCAACGCCAGAAATGGCCGTAAATCCTCACGTCCAGTCCGGCTTTCGCGGCCGCCGAGAGGTACGCAACCCGGATGTCCGGTTCCGGATGTCCGGCAAACAGCACGTCGCACGTCCACCGCTGCGCATCCTCTCCTTCGAGCCGCCTTGGATAATGCAGCCACGGCAGGTAATAGAACATGAGAAGTTTTACCCTCGGCACGCCGGCCGCGAGGAATTCGGCCACGTTGCATTCGCGGAAGACATGGTAACCATGGTAAAGCGGGAGCGCCCTGAGCAGGTGGCGGTAGCGGAACATGCGGCGCCTGGGGCCTGTCGGGTCATCGTTGTGATAGCCGGCCACGAAAGTCAGGGGTCTTATGGCCTCGACGGTCTCGCGGGTAAAATGCCGGCCCTGGTACAGGAGCGTGACGTCCGGGCGCTCATTACGGACGGCCCGGACCAGTTCCCGGTTCGCCCTGCGGACGCCCGGTCCCCACAGGAGCCGTTCCTGGAGCATCCGTACCGGGCCGGCGCCGGTGAAGGCGTGGGCGTCGAACAGCCGGCAGCGGATGCCGATCTCGTTCAGCGCCCTGTGCCAGGCTGGCTCGTATATGTCGTCGAAAGCCGACCGGGCTATCAGTACGGTCAGGGGGTTTGACATCTCCGATTCGCGGACCTCCGGCGGGGAATCGCCCGATACTCACATGGATGCTTCTCCATCGTCTCCTTCATCTCCATCCGGCAGCTTCCTGCCCAGAAAATAGTACGCGCCGGCCGACTCCGTCCCTCCGGGCGATCCCGCCAGCCACCCGTCGAGATACTTCGGCCACCACAGCAACCAGTCGCATACATACTCGGCCACCCGCCTGATTCCCCGCGGGAACGGTGAAGTCAGGAAACCTCTGGCGGCCAGAGCGAAGGCCATTCCGGGTCCGCAACAAGCCCCGCCCGCCAGCTCCGCGAAGCCGCTCCACAGCAGTCTGTGGCCGTATGGTGTAAAGCGCCAGAAGTCCGCCGGGGCTCCGTGGACCGGCTGGAGGAGCGGGACCTCGCTGTACAGGAGACCTCCCGGCTTCAGGACCCGTCTTATTTCGCCGACTGCCTTCCAAGGGTCCGTCACGTGCTCCAGGATAGCCTGTGCGACGGCGAAATCGAAGACCGCGTCCCGGAATGGCAGCATATGGACGTCGGCCACCACGTGAACCCCCTCCAGGAGGCGTATATCGGTGTTGACGGCGCGGAGGCCCGGAGCTCCGGTCAGATATCGGATCCCCTGGCCGCCCGCCCCACACCCGGCCACCAGCCCGACGCCTCCGCCCCCCGCGGCCAGCATCTCCGCCATGCGCCGGAAGTTGCGGGCGGCGGCCACGTTGCGGCTGATCCGCGGCTTGGCATTAAACAGGGCCGATGCGAGGCGTCGCCAGCGCGACGGCTTTGGAGCCTCGGATTCAGCCACCCGACTGGCGATGCGGAACGGGCTCGATGCCTCGTCGAGAATCACCGGTACCCCCCGGACTATCGGCCACCTGCGGGGCACGGAGGGACAGGCGGCCGCGGAACAGGCGAGATCTCCCCCGTCCAGCAGCCGCAGCGGCGCGCGGCATCTCGGGCACGCGAGCAATCCCGCAAGTTCAGCCGGCATCCACGTGCTGTCGCGATCTCTTCCGCCCAATGGTCTCCTCGTATATCCCGATGTGCGACCGGACGACTTCCTCCAGCGCGAACCGCCTGGCCGTCTCCAGTCCACCCCCGATCAGCCGACCGCGCAGGGCATCGTCCGAGAATATCCGCTCCGTTGTCGCGGCCGTCGCCTCCGGATCGTCCAGCGGGACCAGCAGGCCATTGTATCCGTCGCGGACCAGTTCGTTGAGCGCCGGGACGTCCGTGGCCACGATCGGCACGCCCGACGCCATCGCCTCGACGGCCGCCAGCCCCATCCCTTCCTGCTCGCTCAGCATCCACGCGGCGCCAGCCCCGCGCATCAGCTCCGGCACGTCGTCCCGGACGCCGAGGAAGCGCACCCGGTCCCGGACGCCAAGCTTCGCGGCGAGCCTTTCGAGGTCCGGGCGCATGGGCCCGTCGCCGATAAGGTCCAGCGATGCACCGGGGAGCCGGCAAATGGCGCGCAGCGCCACGTTCTGACGCTTCAGCGCATACAGCGTTCCGACCATGACGATCCGGCGCGGCGGGGGGCCGGCGACCGGAGCGGGCCACATCGAAAGGTCCACCGGATTCGGTTGGGGCGTTATGGCTTCCGCTTCGATCCCCAGACAGGCCGCCCACTCCTCCGCCGCATGATGGGAGACCGCCAGCAGCCTCGCGCCGGATTCCCTTATGGCCGCCTCGAACCTTCGATCCCACAACCGGCCGAAGGGCGAGAATCCTCCGCCGAAGCCTCCGATCTCGTGGAACGTATATACGGCCGGGATCCCCAGTTCGCGGATCGCCGGCGCCGCCCAGATCAGCGCCTGCGCCAGATGGCAGTGCGCCACGTCGGCGGCGATTCCGCGGAGCGCATCGCCAACGGCGGCCCGGATGCGGCGGAGAACACCCAGCTCCCAGTACCTCGGGTATCTCTGGAAAAGGCCTAGGAGGTGCACCGCGACGCCGGTCCTTTCGAGATCACGCCCGTAGTCGAACCGGCCGCCAGCCACGATCACGTGGACCTCGTGCCCGGCGGCCGCCAGCCCGCGGGAAAGAAGCGCCACCACCGTTTCGGCGCCGGCCCTCCGCATGGCCGGCAGCACATGCGCGATCCTCATCGTCCGCTCCCGGCCGCCGACGCGCTCCTGCCGGCCGGCCCTCCAGTCACCGCCACAGCGGTCGGCATCGGCGCGAACGACGCCTCTCCGGAGACAGGCTGGCTTCCCCGACCGCCATCAGGCAACGGGACGGCCCGCCTTTTCTCGTACCACGCCGAGTACAGGAACATGAGCAGTACAGACACCGGCTCGCCGCTCAGAAAGGAGGCGTTATGAAAGAGCGCGAACAGGAAGTTCGATACCATCGCGGCGCAGCATGTCTTTTCCCACGCTGCGGATGCGCTCGAATCCCGGCACCTCACCGTCTCGAAGCACATTACCGCGAGCCGGACGAGAATGGCTATTTCGAAGACGAGGACGGGCCATCCGTAACAGACGGCGGCGGTCAGGAACCCGTTGTGGGGCGAATGCGGCGGAAGTCCGCGGGAAAACGCCTCCTCCATGAAATCCCTGCCCGCGTACATCATTCCCAGCGGGTGCCGGACTATCATCTCCAGGGCCAGGATCTGTATCGCCAATCTGTCGTGGTAATCCTCGATGGTCGCAAACCGCGACACGAGATCGGCGCCTTCCCGTCTCGGGGCGAGCGGCTCGTACAGGCAGTACGACGCCACCAGCAGGGGACTCAGCGCCAGCAGCGCCGCCGCGGCCCTCGCCTTATTCCTTGCCATCGCCAAGAGGAAAAGCAGTCCGACTCCGCCGGCCACCACAGTCCCCCTCTCCCCGCACAGGAGGATGGCGATCGCCGCACCCCCGAAAGCGGCCAGGCTCCGGAACGGTTTCTCTATACCGAGGAATACCGGGCCTGCTATCAGGGGTATCGCAGCAGCATACTGATAACCGAGCCAGAATATGAACCTGGACAGCCCCCCCTGCCTGGAAAATTCCGTTTCGAATTCCTCCTCACCTCCGCCGAGGAAGCGCTGGCTTCCGTACAGCTTCCACCGCATCGAGGCTACGTCGGGAGAGAGCGTAGATGCGATCATCAGCGCGCAGGATAGCAGGATGAAAATCCGGAGTGCACGGACGCGCCAGGCAAGTGACGCATCGTCCGGGGCGGAACGAACGAAGTAAAGGGCCGCCGGCAGGAGAATGAGCAGCGGGACGGTGCCCAGCGCACCCATCGCCGCAAGATAGATATAACACGCGGATAGGAGGGCCGTTATGAACCGCTGGGACGAAGGGGCGCCCGGCAAGTACCACCACGCCGCTACCGCCATGGGGAACGCGACCAGCCACACCAGCTTCAGCGAATATACGTAGATTCCAAGGTAGGACGCATACAGGAAGAGGAACAGGAACAAATAGGACCTGATAAGCAGGCTTTCGGAACTCCCAAGCCGCTCCGTCAGGGGCCGTCCGGTTCTAGCCTTTTCAATAGCAGCGGGAGGCCACATGGCTGTCCTCTCGGACGTTCGTCACCCGTCTTGCCTAGTCCGATTCCGACCGTGCGCCTTCGCAATTATGGTATCGGCTTTGTCGCGCAATTAAAGTCACAACTCACTGTAAAACAATAAGTTGCGCGCAAATGCCATGCCAGAGCGTTGCGTTGCAACCGATTGTTTGCCAAGGAGTTGAGTCTTTTTTGCAACAAAGCCGGCCCTAGGGCGCATGGCCGTAGCTGCAAAGTTGAATACCAGATTACAGAGGCGCTTCGAGTGGAGTGCTGATCTGCCATCGCCTCCCGTCCATACCTCCGCGAATTGCCCCCGGCGACTCTCAAATCGCTCCGGTTGGCGTTCGCAGTTACGGCCATGCATCCTCGACCCTATTCGCGTGGCCCCAAGGCTTCCGCAGTACCCCGCCCAGCCCATTTGCAGACTTTCGGGCAGACTCCTGTCCCGGCGCTCCTCTTCCATGCTCTCTTCCCCGGACGGCAAGAGTGCGGGCGCCGGAGCGGATACGCGCAATCACCCAAATCGCTCCCCGCCAGCTGTCATTCGCCTTCTTTGCGGGCTATACACAAGCCGACACTCCCATCGAGATCTCCCACTTCCCCGGAGACGAGCCGCGTCTTGGCCAAGATATTTTCGAGACACTTCCGCCTCATCTGCAGAGATGCCGGATGATCCAGCCCCTTGCCTTCAGATTTTATGTAGTCGAAAACGAGAAGCCCTCCTCTCTTCAGCTTCTTCAGGAGGTACTCCGATACGAATATGGGATCGTCAAGATGTTCCAGAACTGAGGTAAGTATGATGATGTCGAAATTTCCCGCACCACGGAGCGGATCGGCGAAATCCCCAGCCCCTATAGCTACGAATTCCACCTCCGCGTCGTTCCTGTAAAGATACCTCGCGTAGTGAAACGGGAAACCGGGAATATCCGCCAGAACCCACCTGCAATCCAGATGGGAGAAGAATTCGCGATAGCAGTAATAGTATGGAGCCAGAGAACACCCGTATTCCAGTACCCGGGCCGATCCCGGCATGCGCCTCCAAAGGTCCATGCACCTTATCGGCCGCAATGCCATATCCATGACGCTCCTGAACGTAGCGAATATCTGGACGGGGTCCTGCCAGTTTTCCAGATGTCTGGAGGGCGATCCCCACTCCAGGCGGCGGACGTACTGCTGGCGCTTCCTGTAGTCGTGCATCAGCATGAAGAACTCGATAGCCGTCGCTATTGGCCGCCCGTCCAGTACGTTGGACCAGTAGTCACAGAAGTCGTCCATCCACTTCCTGGCTATCCCGTTCGTTACCAGAAACTCGCGGATTCCCAACCGCATCGAAAGCCCAGCGAGGCAGAGTTTCGCGAGGTTCCTCCATCGCGGCTTCCTTACGCTCTTCGGATTGCGCGCCAGGCCGGCCAGCCTGCGGTGGCTTTCGGCGATATCTATCCGCATGTCGTCGAAATAATTTCCGCCCCCGATATGAACGGCCTTCGCGATGGGATCTCGGTCGCTCATATCCCCCTCCAGCGCCTCCTTCGGTTACCTCTCGCTCCACGCGGTCGCTCGCCGGCAGCCCTCGAGCTGGCCGGGACCGTTTGGCCGGAACCTTTCCGTCCGTTCCGTGTGGCGGAAACGCGCGCGGCTCCAGATTCTCCCGGACGACTCCGCGGCGAAGCAGGGATCATATTGCCGTCAACTTTTCATATATCGCTCTGTACCTTTCGACCGCCGTCCGGAACGAGAACTTCGTCTCGATGGTCCTCCTGGCTGCCGCGCCCATCTTCCCGCGAAGGTCCGGGTCCAGAACGAGCTTTTCCAGGGCCCCCGCCAGTGCCTCCGCGTCACCCGGCGGCACCAGGAACCCGTTGACGCCGTCCTCGACCAGCTCCTCCACGTCGCCGACCCTGGTCGAGACGACGGGCTTCCCGCAGGCCATAGGCTCAATGAGCGAATTCGGTATCCCTTCGTTCATGCTGGAACAGGCGCCTATGTCGAAGCCCTTCGTGACCGGGATGGGATCGTCCACCGGGCCGATAAATTTTACCGCGTCCCCGAACCCCGCCGCCAGCCTGCGCAGCTCCTTCTCCATCGGACGCGCCCCGGGAAGCCGGGAGTCCTCGCCGGCCAGAAGCAGCCGCACCGGCAGCCCCTTGCGAGCCAGCCGCCCCACGGCCTCGATCAGAAAGTCCAGCCTCTTCCCGCGGCCAAACCGCGAACATACCCCCACTACCACCGTTCCAGGGGGCTCATCCCGGATCGTCGGGGCTGCATCGGCGCGTTCGATGTCGAGCGAATTGTAAATGACCTCGTACGGAATGTCAGGCCAGAAGCGCCTCATAAAAGGCACGGTCCCCGCCGTAGAGGCGATCACGAGATCGAGACGGTCTTTCGGCATGCTGCAGCATGACAGAATCCCGTCGGTCCGCTCTATTACCTTGGGAACCCCGGCCGCGAACGCCGCGTGGACGGACCACGGCACTGAGTTCAATTGCACGAGTGGGATCCGTTCGTCCCGCAGCAGACGCCTCAGCTGGAAGAACCCCGGAGCACAGGCGAACCTCCCGACCTTTTCGCACAGCATGTGATGTTCCGGAATGGTCAGGGCCACGAAATGGAACTCGAATCCGGGAAGCGCCTCCGCCAGGCGGAACATCCACGAGGCGATGCCGCCGACCTTCCAATCCCACAGAGTCAGTGCGATCTTCGGCCTGTCGCCCCCCGCGCGCCCGATCCGCGGCGTCGCCGCCCGCAGGACCGCCCCGATTGGACGCAGGACGCGGCTTCGCCTGTCGCTCCCGGGCGCTGAAGGAGGGAGCCCGAGGGCAGCAAGGTAGCGGGATGTCAGCACCGCCATGTCGTTGTTGTTTTCCGCCTGCCTCCTCGCCAGACAACGGTATTCCCCCAGATTGGCCAGCACGCGTTTTACGCCCTCGGCCATACCCTCGCGCAGTGCCTCGCCATACATCCCCTCGGGGTCGGGGACTGCCACGCCGGCCGGACCGACCAGTTCCGCCGTCCCGCCTTCCTCAGGGCAGACCACCGGAACCCCGCAGGCCAGCGCTTCCACTACGACGTTCGGACATGCGTCGCCGGCGACGGTATGGACAAGGCAGTCCATCATTCTGTAGTAGCGGGGCAGCGAGTCCGGAGCGACCGGCCCCGCCCATCTTACGAGATCCCTCCACGCCGGATCTGACACCGCTTTTTCGTAGACCCGCCTGCAATGCCCGTCCATCCTGCCGAGGATCAGGATGCGCGGGCGGACGGGCAGGCGCGAGGCCACATCGAACAGGACCTCCAGCCGAGGCCGCCCTCTCAGGACGCCGGACGTGCCTATCACAGGCCTGCCGCCGGCGACCGGGGGCGTCTCCGGAGCCGGGCTGAACTCTTCCAGGTCCACAGCGTTGGGGATTATCTCCCAACTGCCCTCGGGCCTGACATGGAGCGTATCCAGATTGCGCTTCGACCAGCGGCTCTGATAAATCACGAAATCGGCCTTCCGCAGACACTCGCGTATCTCCCCGTTGATGCGATCATATTCCGGCCTGTACTCCCTGTCGCCAAACGCCTTCCCGACCCTTTCGTAGTGCCCGCGCAGAAACATCCCGGCGACGCGGTAAACCACCCGGCGGCGACCGTCGAAAATCGCTTCGAGGCCGCGGCAGGTAATGTTCAGAAGACAGGGCTGACGCGCCGGCGTGAGCGCGAAGGGCCGTACCGAGTAGCCGCGCCTGCGGGCCGCCTCGACGAACCTGGCCATCATGACGGCCGGACCGCCGCGGCTCTTCCACCACTCCGGCGACCACGGTCGCGTCGGCCACGGCGCCACCGAGAAACAGGCCGATAACCCTTTCATTGCATCACACGCCTTCCGGCATCCCGCCGCTCAGACTTCTCCAGCTCGTCCCCACGCCCCGCGATTCCGCCCGTGCGCCGCGCCGTTTCGGAGAGCCGTGGCTCCTGATTGCCCCCCCCTTAGCCGGGATGCGACGGCGGACAGCATCATTTGACCGCCTTGCAGAAATATCCGGTCGTCCATTCTTTCCAATCCCCGGCTCCGGCGAGCTTCGATCCGACGGCATTCTGGATGCCGGCCGCGACGAAACACAGTTTCGCCATCAGATGCGCGAAACGCCTGTTGGACAGCCGCCGCCGGGCCAGATCGAACTGCAGCGCAACCGCCTCCAGGAAGCCTCCCATCGGCTCGATCTCAACGCGGCTGAAACGTCCCAGGAGCGATCTTATTCCCGATTCGGTAAACCGGTGATAGTCGTCGGGGTCGGCGTGAATCGGGAACATGAACGGGACGGAGATCAGCGCCAGGCCGCCGGGCCGCAGCAGGCGGTGGATTTCGCTCGCGGCGGCTTCGACGTCCTTTACGTGCTCCAGCGTCTCCGTGCAGATCGCCACGTCGTACCCGCCGTCGCCGACGGGAACGCGCGCGATGTCCGCCAGGAAATCAGGTTCCGTCGCTGGATCGGTATTGACATAGTGCCAGCACAGGACGCCATCGGAAGGGGGACGGAAACCACCTCGCTTGCCAACCTTCTTCCCTCCGAGGTCTATGACCCGGCCGCGCATCAGACGCGCATGCGCGGCCAGGGCGCTATCGAGCAACCGCCGTCTGATCGTCCGTCCGTCCGCGAACATGACTACGCCTCCCGGATCGCTCCGCCCCATTCGCAGGCCCTTCGCCTCCGCCTCGATGCCGCGCCGGCAGCGGCGCAGCCGGGGGTAGAAGGAGGCCAGCGCCAGGAGCGGCTGGATCATCCTCCCGTCGCCTCGTTCCCCGGCGGCGTAGCGCCCCATCCTCCGCCGCAACCCCCATCTCCCATTCTGCCAGTGCCGGCCTGGGCCTCCGATCCATCGGCGGCCTCTATCTTTTCCGGGCGGCCGGGGCCGGCAGCTCCCGCCCCCCTGCCGCCATCCCCCGAAGCCCGCTCCCGCCCGCGCAGCCTCGCAATGGCGATGGCGGCCATGGCGAAGGTCGCAGCCTCCGACGCTACCCAGCCGCCAGCCACGCCGTACATCCCCGCCGCCGCGCAACCGGCCGATAAGGAAGCCGCCCTGATGACATACCCGGCCCATACCAGCCGG
>JAOACM010000645.1 GCA_026417845.1 Planctomycetota bacterium
ACCACGAACACCTTGGCGACNATGCTCACGGTTCTCCCTCCGCTCCTGCCCGACGACGCCCCAGCCTCCTGGAAATCGGCCCTCTCCGTCGCCGAATCCTGCCGCGACCGGTCCGGACCCAGCATCTCCCCGCTGGCCGCTCCGGGGGAGGTCGCGACATTCCGGCAATAATGCTTCGCTTTGAGGATTATGTTGCCTTCGAAAAGTCTGTCAAGGTTTTTTGTGGCGGGTTTTTCGGGGGGTTCGGGGAAGGTGCATGCCCCTGCCGGTCCGGACCGGCGGCCAGCGCAACCGCAAGGTATCCGGCTGGAGGCCCGCTTCGGGCCCCCAAGGCAAAAGCATCACCCCAGCCTGCGGAAAGGACGTACGCGATGGAAGGGGATGCTGATACTGATCACAGCCATGGCGCAGAGAATCCACCACCAGTCGCCAGCGGCGGCATAAAAGGATGTCATTTCGCGCTCAGGCATGGGAACATGTGTCAGCAGAGTACCGGGAGACTCTGGAGGCAGCCGGTCGCGGACTCTGCCAAGGGCGTCTATCACGACCGTCAGCCCCGTGTTGGTAGCGCGGATCATCGGACGCCGCGTTTCGATCGCGCGGAACATGCCGAATCGCATGTGCTGGAGCGGTTCGTGCGTGCCGTCAAACCAGCCGTCGTTCGTAATGTTGACCAGGATATCGAGACCGCCCGCTGCCTGGCGAATGGCGAGGTCCGGGAAGATATCCTCAAAGCATATGCTTACGCCTAGCCTGCCGACGCCGGGCAGCTCCAGCGGCCCGGCCGGCGGCGGTGCGGGCGAGTACTTGTCTCTTGTCACTGTGGCTAGTTTTTTCAGGACGGGGAAGATATCGCTCAGCGGTATATATTCTCCGAAAGGGACAAGATACGTCTTATCGCGGCGCCCGATGACCCTGCCGGATGCATCCAGCAGGATCGCGCTGTTGTACCAGTCCTGGAGCATGACGTCGGGGACATCGGGGTTCCTCACGAAGTCGCTCCCGACGAGCATCGGCACGGGGCGCTCGGCCTGGAGACGTCTGAGCCGCGTGGAGTAGTCATCCAGGTCGAATCTGCCCGGGAGCATCGTTTCTGGCCATATGATCAGATCCGGGCAGATCCGGGCGGCGGCCAGCGCGGCGCGCTGAAGGTCGGCGCTCCGCTGGAACATCGCATCCTTTTCTTCCGCGCTCAGATCCACCTTGCTGGCGACGCCTGGCTGAACTATGAGGACGACCGGCCCTGGCCTTTCGACGTACCGGGCCACGCGGACCGCGCCGCAGGTGGCCGAGGCCGCCCACATCGCAGCGCACAGGGCCAGGCCGAACCGCGCCGAGGCGCACCGGTCCCGGAACCGGAACGGCGGCCGCGCATGTCCGGACGGACCGGCGGCTGACGGGAGGACATCTTTTGCGCCGGACCGGCGCCAGCGAGCCGCTTCGGCTCCCGTCCGGAAACCTCCAGACGGATCGGAAGGGGCGCTGCGAGCCCCCTGGCCGCCGCAGGAGTTTTCAGGCTGGCTTTCGCCGGACTCGCGGCATGTCCCCGGCACTCCGGCGCCTGACGGTAACGCGGCGCCACGCGTCGGTCCGCCGCCATTATCCTCCGACGCCTCGCCTCCAAACGCCTGCGGCCCCAGACGGAAAAGCGCCGCTCCTGTGAAAACCGCCAGAAACGACAGCCCATAGACACCGAAGATATCCGCGGCCTGCGATACGAGAGACCAATCGGCGAACGAGTGGCCGGCGAGCATCCACGGGAAACGGAATACCGGGATGCGGCCGCGGACGATCTCTAGCAGGGTCCACAGCCCGGCAGCGGCCAGCGCCCCAGAGGTGCCGCCGCGCCTCCACGCCGGTCCGCACATCGCTCCGAAGGCGGCCGGGTAGAGCGCCATCAGGAGCGAGGCCGCCGCGTAGCCGGCCCATGTGGCGCGCTCCAGCGGGTAAAGCCCGATCAGAAACCACGCGGCCCCCGCCAGGCAACCGAATACCGCAGCGCGAACCGGCGCGATGCTCCCGCACAGCGCAAAAAGCCCTCCCACTCCCGCGATGAGGGGTAGCGGGCTGCCGACGCCGACGAATGGCGACGCGATCAGCGATCCGCACGCGACCGCCGCGAAAGCTCTCGCCGC
>JAOACM010000646.1 GCA_026417845.1 Planctomycetota bacterium
GCCGGTACGGCAACATGGACGAGCTGGGCGAGCCGGGGTCGCCGCATCCGGGCCTGGCCTGGCCGATCCGGGCCAGGGCGTCCGACGACGCATGCTTCGTCGCCGACAAGCTGAACAGGCGCATCATCCGCATGAAGCTCGAATACGCCGCCGCGGAATCGGTCCCGGTCGGCGTCCCGTGACGCGGGCCGGGGGATGGTACGGATCGGGTAACGGTCGGATCGGACCGTGGCGCCCGGGGAGGGGCGGGGAAGGGGAGGGAAACCATGGGCGATTCGGCGAACCAGGGGACCACAAGCGCGGTCAGGGAAAGGGACTCCGCATCTGCGCCGCTCAAGGAGATCGAAAAGCTGTTCATGGCCATGGCGAAGAACGACGCCACCGATCTCCATCTGAAGGCCGGCGCGCCGCCGCTGTTCCGCATACACGGTACCGTCGCCCGGGCCAAGCTCCCGCCGCTCTCCGGCGAACAGGTCGCCAGGCTCGCCGACGAAATCATGACCGACAGGGATCGCAGGGAGCTGGCTGAGAAGGGCGCGGCCGATTTCGCATACAGCCTTCCCGGCGCCGGCCGCTTCCGCGTCAACGTCTTCCGTCAGAGGGGCGCGATAAGCGTGTCCGCCAGGCGGGTCAAGACCGATGTGCCTACGCTCCAGGAACTCAACCTCCCCCCGGCCCTCGCGAAGATCGCCGAGTACGACCAGGGGCTGGTCCTGGTCGCGGGGATCACCGGGTCGGGCAAATCCACCACGCTGGCCGCCCTGATACAGATCATCAACGAGACGCAGCCGGTCCACATAGTGACTATAGAGAACCCGATCGAATACCTCTACAGGGACGCCAAGGCGTTCGTCAATCAGCGCGAGGTGGGGATTGACGTGCCGGATTTCCACACGGCGCTGCGCTACGTGATGCGCCAGGATCCGGATGTCATTCTTATCGGCGAAATGCGCGACGCGGAAACCTTCGAAACGGCCCTGATGGCCGCCGAAACGGGGCACCTGGTCTTCGGAACCATCCACTGCGGCAGCGCCCCCCAGGCCATCGGCCGCGTCCTGGATTTCTTCCCCCCGGACCACCACTATCAAGTGCGCCAGCTCCTGTACTTCAACCTGCGCGCCGTCATCGTCCAGAAGCTTCTGAAGGGGGCCACGAAGGAGGTCCCGCGCGTGCCGGCCGTCGAGGTGATGTTCTGCAACCCCATAGTCCGCAAGCTGATCAAGGAAAACCAGGACGGCAAACTCCCCGATGCCATCAGGCAGGGGCGCAAGGACGGCATGCAGGACTTCAACCAGTCGCTATGCGACCTCGTCAAGGCCGGTCTCATAACGGAACAGACCGCAATGGAGAACTCGTTCAACCCCGAACAGCTCGCCATGTACCTGAAGGGTATCGTGCTCGGGTCGGACGAGGGCGTCATAGGCGGCGGGAAGGAAAGCTGAACGGTGGGTACATCCGGCCTGGGATGGCGTCCCCTGACGGCAAACCATCGCCGGTTTCGCCCGCTGATCCTGAGGCGGAAGAGCAAACGGCGACCGGAGGCGAACGGGAATGATAGCCTGCGTTCAGAGGGTGAGCGAGGCGTGGGTGCGGGTGGGAGGCGAGGAGATAGCCCGCATAGGGAAGGGAATGCTGATCCTGCTGGGCATTGAGAAGGGAGACGGCGAGGCGGAGGCAAAGTGGATGGCGTCGAAGCTCGCCGGGATCCGCATCTTCGAGGACGCGGAGGGAAAGATGAACCTGGACATCGGCCAGGCGGGGGGCGAGGCGCTTGTCGTGAGCCAGTTCACTCTCGCCGGGGACTGTTCCAGGGGCAGGCGTCCAGGATTTGAACGCGCCGCCCCTCCGGATGAGGCCGAGCGCCTGTACGGGATGTTCTGCGATATGTTGCGCGCCGGAGGCATCCGCGTCGGGACGGGGCGCTTCGCCGCGAAGATGCAGGTGGGACTGATCAACGAGGGGCCGGTAACGTTCGTGATCGAGCGGAGGCCGGGGGCGGGTGCGTGAGCGGAGCGGCCGGCCGTCGGACCGGGAGGCCATAAGACAATATGGAAAACCTCCATGCGCCATGGCGCATAAATTTCATCCTCGCGCCAAAGGAACCGGGCTGCTTCTTCTGCAG
>JAOACM010000647.1 GCA_026417845.1 Planctomycetota bacterium
ACTGAACCCCGGTGCGGATCGGTCTGGACGCCGCGGGGACATCGGGCGTCGCGGGAGTTTTCGAACAGGTTCTATGCAGCATCGCGCTGAAGCGGGACGACAATAGCGCTGCCGTATACGCTCCGCGCCCCTGCGCCCCGCATATGGGACGGCAGACAATTGCGTCGGATCTCTCCCCGGACCGGAGACGGGAAACATCCCGGGCGGAAGCCGGGGGCATCTGATCGCCGGGTCCCGGATCCGGTCCGGAAGCGGTCAGCGCGGCATCACGGCCGACGGGCGTCCGGTCCGCCCGGACGGATCAGTCCTTGTACGGCCTGGGGCTCATGCTTTTTTCGTCCAGAAGCTCCTGCAGCAGCCGTCTGTTCTCCGCGCTCGGATCCAGGTTGACGGCCTTCCTCTGAGTTTCGATGGCTTCATCCAGCTGGCGGTTGGCCAGGAAGGCGCGGGACAGCAGCGACAAATATCTGGCGTTGGTCTCTCCGCTCAGGGCGGCCGCCTTTTTCGCGTGCGTCACGGCCTTCCTCGGATCGAACCGCTCAGGGTCCATGCGGTCCATATACAGGCGGGCAAGATTGTAGTGGGCGACCGCGTTGCCCGGGTCAGCCTTGACGGCGGCCAGGTAATCGCTCATCGCTCCCTTCCTGTCGTCCAGCGCCTCGAGCGTCCTTCCCCTGTCGTTGTAGGCGTCCGATGTCGGCGCCAGTTTTATCGTCTCGTCGTAGCACTGTTTTGCGCGCCTGAGATCTCCGCACAGAGTGTATGCGCGGCCGAGGTTGTGGAGGTACATTGGATTGTTCGGGCTTCGGGAAACCGCCTCGCTGAAGGCGATCTCGGCGTTCCGGCCGTCCTCGGCGGCCAGGCAGATCAATCCGAGGACATTGAAGCTGGCCGGCGATGTTACGTCCAGATGGCAGGCCTCCTTCGCGACCTTCATGGCGTCCTCGATGCGCTGCATCCGGCAGTAGACGAGCGCCAGGTCGCGCAGGGCCCTGGGCGATTTCGGATCCAGCTTCGAGGCGGCCAGCAGATATTCGACTGCCTCTTTGTGCCTTCCGGCGCGCGCGTGCAGGACGCCCAGCCGGTAGTGGACCTCCGGGTCGGACGGGTATTTCCGGCACAGGGCCTCAAGCTTTTCCGCGGCTTCCCTGTCCCTGCCGGCCCCTGTCAGTTCCGCGGCCCCGGCCAGTTCGGCCTCGCCGGCCCTGTCCTGCGATTCCCTTCCGTCGCCTTTGCCGCGCGATCCGTTCTCCTCCGCCGTCCTCCCGGCGGATGCTCCTGCCGGCCTTCCGTCCGATCCGGCGGCCTGGCTCCCGGCGCCATGTTTCCCGGCACCGGGGACTCCGGATGAGGGCCATGCCTCCACGCCTCCAGCGGCCCCGGCCGCAATCCCCGTATCCGGGCCCGCGACTCCGCGCCCCGGCGCCCGACCGCCCTCGGCCGGAAGCACATACGGCGCGCCGGCCCCGCCGCATCTCTCCCGGTCCCGCTCCGCCGGATCGTTTCCCTTCCTGGGGCATCCGCACGAGACGGCCGGCAGAGCCGCAAGGGCGAGCGCGAGCGGAATGTTCGACCTCATGGGGGATATCTCCCGATTCCCGGCGATCCGGGGGCAGCAACCGCCCGCGTCCCCCCGGATCGCCATCTTCACCCCGGAAGGGGAGAAGGCCGGGTCAAGGCACGAGTCGCGAGCGCCCTTTGCGTGCCGCCCGCCGCGGACGGATCCGATCGGGACCATCCCGCCGCCCGGCCCGTGCGGGCGACATACCGGGGCGTCCCGCGCGGCCGTCTTCTCCTCCTGCCCGCCGTCTCCAGTCCGTCGTCCCGGAGCGCCGCGGCGACAGGCGTGCATTTTCGCGTCTGCCGCCCGCCTGTCAACGGCCGCGCCCCGACCTGCCGCCGGATAGGGTGCATGACCGTAGCTGCAAAGTCGAATAAGGGGCTTCCAGAAGCCTTCGAGGGGAAAGGCTGGCCTTCCGGTGCCCTCACCCGCCTCCGAGTCTGCGCGGATTACCTCTGCCAGTCTCGAATCGCCAGCTGGTATCCGCATTTACGGCCATACACCCCGCCGGATGCGCTACCGGATTGTTGTACCTCCGCCGCGGCATATGGC
>JAOACM010000648.1 GCA_026417845.1 Planctomycetota bacterium
GCAAGATCGCCGCGACCTGGCACTCGATGCTCCTCGGATCGCACCAGGTCGGCACCGGCATCAGCGTCCATTCGTTGCGGTCCGCCGAATACGCCACGAACTTCATCGCGGCGTAGTGGCCGATGCCGATGATTAGCACCTGACGGGTTTTCGGATCCCACTTGGCGGTATTGGAAAAATGGGTCGCGGTGATGTGGAACATCGCCTGCGCGCCATAGAGGCGCTTGCCGGACGCGTCATGGTCCCAATCGTACCAGGATTTCAGAAGATCGTGATTATATCCCCTGGTCTGAAATTCCCTGATCTCCCCCGGCTTCAAGCTCGCCGCCAGTTTGCCCAGTTCCGTCTCCGCCTTCGGCTCCGCCGCGCCCGCCGCCTGGAAGCCTCCCGCCAGGGCGAATGCGGCGCAGATCGCCGTCGTTCTCATGATCGATCTCATCGCTTTTCCTCCTTCTGTTCTTCGCCGACTTTGGCCGCCGGCGCCCGGTCGCCAGGCGACGCCGCCTTGTCTTTGGTCACGATCTTGTCTTTCCCGTCCGTCAGCCACTCCAGCGCGAAGCGGACGAGGCTCATGCCGTCTGGTGCTTCGGGAAGACGGCCGATGCCCCATGCAAGTCAGGACCGCCGCCCGGGAGCCGGTTGCGATGTCCCTGTACTGGAGGGAGATTTGCGCGGGCGGCGAGGCGGCTTACCCCAGCCCTCCAGAGCGAACGCGCTCCCGCCGGTTAGCGTTTCTTGCGATTTTTACCCCAAGCAACTTCCAGAGAGCGCCGGAGGCAAACTTGGGCGCGCTCTCTCCGCGACCGCCCCATTGCATCCTCTCTGGCAGCCGTCCCGACGGACCAACAGCGCAACCGGCTCGCCGCCCGGAGATCGCGCCATCCGCTTTTTACTTCGCGTCTTTTGCCGCTCATCCGCTGCCGAACGTCACGCCCATCTTCACGCCCTTCTCCGGATGCTCGCTCATCTCCATGTACGTCTCCGCCGCCTTCTCGAACGGCACGACCGGAGAGACGATCCCTTCCGGATCGAGCTTTCCGCTCAGCATCAGGCGGAAGGCGGTGTCCTCGATCCGCTCATCGTCCCACGCCGGATAATCGCGGCTGGGGTTGCCCCATACCGGCATGCTGACCTTCAGCGTCATGCGCGCCAGGAAGAACTCCTCGTCGAAGCGCAGGGCCGCGCCGTTGCCGTGGTAGTAAGAGCAGGTCACGACGGTGCCCGAATAGTGGGTGCTCCGTATAGCTGCCTGAAGGGCCCGGTACGAGCCGCTGGCGTCTATCGCGACATCCACGCCCTTCTTGCCGGTGGCCTTCTTGATTTCGAAACCCGCGTCGCAGGAGGCCGGGTCGAGAACTTCGTCGGCGCCAAACCGGAGCGCCAGCCGGCGGCGGCCCTCTATCGGATCCACGGCGAATATCCGTTCGACGCCGTTCAATCGGAGCATCTGGACTATGAGCAGCCCGATGGCTCCCAGGCCGAAGACCGCGACCCGGTCGCCGAGCCCGGCCTTCGCGTCGCGCACGGCGGCCAGGGCGAAATGCGCGGGATCGAGCAGGACCGCCCTGTCGGGAGTCATGCCTTCCGGCAGCAGGTGAAGGCGGCTTTCGCGCACGCCGGAAGAGATGGGAACCGCCCCCCTGCCGCGTCCCAGTTCGTGCACGACGTGGACTTCGCGTATCGGCATGTGGCCGTAGACCCTGTCGCCGGGCTTGAACCGCGTCACTTTGCCGCCGACATCGGTCACGACGCCGACGGTCATGTTGCCAAGCGGCGAAGGGAACCTGTTTTTTTTCTCCTTCAAAGGCAGGAATATCCGGTACTCGGAGTCGAAATAGCTCTCGACGAGGTCGGATTCCCCCTTGAACTTATGCGAGGCTTTGTTGCATAAATCGGGCGGGTGGGTGGAATGCCCCTTTGTCCCCTCCGCCGGTCACACGATTTTAACCGCGTACGAATCCGGCATACCGAGCATCGCCATCCGATTCAGTATCGCCGCGCCAATCCGGCCCTCCACACGTTGATTTTCCATACCCCGCGACATCATATCCTCTCCAATAACCCTCTTGTACCTCGATACCCAGCTCTCAGCCAGATTCCTCTTCCCATA
>JAOACM010000649.1 GCA_026417845.1 Planctomycetota bacterium
GCAGCCGTGGTAGGGACCGACGCCGTCTTTGAGCGGGCGGCACCAGTCCGGAGCGTCGAACTGGGGGAAATAGTGACGCGTCCAGCTTTCGCCGCGGATCATAGTGTACTTCATCAGATCTTCGGAGGGTTTGCACGTGTAGTTCAGGACCGACTGCCGGCCCTTCGTGAACAGCTTCGGATCGTCACCGCAATGGAGAAATCCCGGACATGCCCGCCCTTCCTCCGCCGCCTTGAGCACGATGTCGGGGTTCTCCTTCATCTCATCGAGGTTCGCAATGTCCGTCTTCTCCCTGTCTTTGAAAACATAGAAATTCATCATGGTGTCGAAGGTGTGCCATTTGCCGTCGTATTTCAGCTCGTAAAACGTATGGCCTGGCACGCAGACGACCCGCGCATCCTCAAAGCAGCCGGCCCGCCGGGCCAGCTCGACCGCGGTAGTCGCCTGCGAACCGCACAGGTTGTGCCCGTAGACATTGTAGGACTTCATGAAGTCCCTGTTGTCTCCGTACATGTCGGCGTTGACGTGGTAGACCATGCGACGCTGGAACTCGAACAGCGCGATGGCCTTCTCCTGAGGCGTGTTCTTGCCCCTGAAAACATCCCGCAGGATGCCCTCGACGGAATATGTGTCCACGGTGCGATCCGAGGTAACTTTCGGCTCGACCACCGCTCCCATCACCGTTGCCGTCCCGGTCAGGACTCCGGCCAGAAAAACCGCGACGGTAACCGCGAAAGCCCTTCCCGATAAAAAGCGGTCCATTTTCCATCCTCCCCGCCCTGAGCCCGCGCCGTACGTTAAAGCGGCAGCATACAAGTCCTTCCCCCGTGCACGAAGATCAGTCTATCTGTCGCCGCCGGGCAAGTCAACGGTGAGGGAGCCCGGCAAACCGGTTGAGCTGTCCGCCGACTGGAAAGGGATTCCGAGGGCGATGAGAGGCAGCCGCCCGGAGGGATCATCCGCGCCGGCATCGGTATTCCTCGCGATTTTCGTACCGGGCGGCCGCCCGTTGACAAATCTGCCGCATGAACAATCATATGTTTTGCGGACCTCCAGCGCCCGGCGTTCAGGATGCCGGTTGCGATTGAGTGGCGGATTTGCCGGAGGGAAAGCAGCGTGAAGCTGTTCGAATGGCTCCAGATGATGCCGGAATCCAAACCCTGGACCGGGTGGCGGGAGATGACGGGAGAGATGCCCCCCGACTATGATTCGATGCCTTCGCGGCATGCGCTTCCTGACGTACTGGCCGGGTCGGACGGGACGCGCGTATCGTCGCCCGACCGGTGGCCGGCGCGGCGGGAGATGTGGATGTCCCTGTTGAAAAAGTACGCCATCGGAACTTACCCCGACCCGCCGAAGGGCATCGAGGCCAGGATCGTCTCCGAGGTGAGGGAGAACCGGGCAGTAAGGCGCGAGATGGAGCTTTCCTTCGGCCCGGAAAATTCCGGGCGGCGCGCGACCCTGTGGATGGAGATGGTCGTCCCGGAGGGAGCCGGCCCCATGCCCGTATTCCTCACGCAGCATTACCATGTCCGCTGGGCGCGGATAGCGGCATCCCGCGGGTACATCGCGGTCCGTTTCGCGGGGAGCGACTCGCGGGACGAAACCGGTATCTTCGCCGAACTGTGGCCGGAATACGACTGGACGAAACTCACCCGTCGCGCCTGGGCTGCTTCGCGATGCCTGGACTACATACTTTCGCTGCCAGAGGTTGACGGTTCGAAGGTCGCCATGGCCGGCCATTCGCGCAACGGCAAACAGACGCTGATCGCTTCGGCCATGGACCCCCGCATATCGGCGGCAATATCGTCCAGCTCCGGCGTGGGCGGGGCCTGCCCCTACAGACTGTTTTCCGAAGCGCAGATGGGAGAAGGGATTGAGCTCATAACGCGGGTCTTTCCGGACTGGCTGCATCCGCGGCTCAGGTACTTCGCCGGATTCGAACACAAACTGCCGATAGACGCCAATGTCCTGGTCGCCATGACGGCGCCGCGGGCGTGCCTGATTTCCACGGCGCTGAACGACAATGTCGAGAGCACGTACGCGATCGAGGAATGCGTCAGATCCGCACTGCCGGCCTACGAGCTGCTGGGCGTTCCGGACA
>JAOACM010000650.1:0-305 GCA_026417845.1 Planctomycetota bacterium
AGCCGATATAACGTGTCGCTGATGGCCCCGGCCCGGCAGACTCCCCGCGTCCTGCTCCAACGCCGCCGCACGCGCAAGACGCTGCCGGGATGCGGATAGCTCAAGGTCGCCCGCCAGGCTCCGGACCGTTTTCGATTTTCCGTGGGCGGGTTCGCGGCTGGAAGAGGTGGCTTTCCAACCGGATCGCGATGCCACGCGGAAGACCCGGACTTGGGACCCGGCACGTGCGGGGCAGACCAGTGGCGTCCGGCCGCCGGTCCGTGCGGAAGCTTTGTGTGCCGATTTCCGGAGGGGACAGGTCATGC
>JAOACM010000650.1:315-2097 GCA_026417845.1 Planctomycetota bacterium
CTGATAACTGCCGACCAGATGCGCTGGGACTGTCTCGGCTGTATGGGCAACCGGAAGATCCGGACGCCGAATCTGGACTCGCTCGCCGCCCGCGGGGTCCTGTTCCGCAACGCCTTTTCGCCCGATCCGATATGCGTCCCGGCCAGGGCCAGCATAATGACCGGCAATTATCCGCACGTCTGCACTGGCGTTAAGTCGAACTCCGGACGTATCCTCGATGGGCAGCCGCTGCTTACAAAGGCGCTGGCCGGCACCGGCTACCGGACTTACGCCGTCGGGAAGCTCCATTTCCTTCCCTATTCCCCGCCCGGTGCGCCGAGGCTGGTGCACGGCTTCGAGAGCGTGGACCTTACCGAGAGCGGCCGGATACATGCGCAATTCGATCCAGAGGGCAGGCTGTCAGGGCTTGAGGACTACGTGGACTATCTGAAGACCGTCGGCTGGGGCGGATACTCCCGCGCGCACGGAGTCGGCAACAACGACGTGCGCCCCTGCCCATCTCCATTGCCAAAGGAACATTATGTGGACTGGTGGATAGCGGACCGGACGATCGAAAGGCTGGAGCGGCACGCGAAGGAATCGCCCGGCAGGCCGTTTTTCATGTGGATGAGTTCGCCCAAACCGCACAGTCCTTACGATCCGCCGCGGCCCTGGGATGCGATGTACGATCCAAGAGAAATGCCGGAGCCGTTCGGCTCGCCGTCGGCCCTCGCCTCGCGCTACGCGCTGATGGAGCGCGAGCGGTACGAGCGGGCGCTGGATTCGCTCAGCCCCGCCGCCTGGCGGGTGATACGCGCCTATTACTACGCGAACATAACTTTCCTCGACGAGATGATCGGGCGGGTTCTGCGCAGGGTCGGGGATATGGGGCTGTTCGAGGATACCATCGTCCTCTTCACGGCCGACCATGGAGACCTGATCGGGGATTTCGGTACGTCGTTCAAGGTCTGCCATCTGAACGGTTCGGTCCGCGTACCTTTCATCGCTGCCGGACCGGGGATAGCAGCCGGTCGCGAGAGCACGGCGCTGGTCGGGCTGCAGGATATAATGCCGACCTTCGCGGCGATGGCCGGGGCCGGAATCGGAGCACCGGTGCAGGGACTGGATCTGTCGGAGCACATGGCGGAGCCGTCGCGCGCCGTGCGGCGCGACTGGTTTTACGCCACGTCCATGGAAACGCCGTGGCAGACGGCGATGGTTACCGACGGGAGGTGGAAGTACATCTATTCCGAGCCGGACGGGACGGAGGAACTTTACGATCAGGAGAACGATCCCGGAGAGCTGCATAACCTGGCCGGCGAGCCGGGAAACCGGAACCTGATCGGATCACTAAGGATCAGGCTGAGAGCCTGCGCGGAAGAAATTGGCGATACGCGTATCCTGACCGCCAACGGATTCGCCAGGACGCCGGTTGACAGGGCTTCCTTCAGAAGCCTGCCGGTAAAGGGTATGGGGTGGAGATGGTTCTGATCCGGCGGGCGCACGGGCCTGAAGGCATAGGATTCGCTGACCGGACGATGATGGCGAGGCGGTTGCGGCCTACGGCGCGGTAGCGCTGGGCGCGGGACGGTTCGGGGAACGCCAGCATAGGGCGATTCCGCGATATCCCGGAAGGAAGGCCGGCCGCAGCCGGGAATCAGGGAGTCTCTGCAAGTGTCATGTGCCTGGCCGGCGCTCCGGAACGAGCCGGTTGCGCTGTTGGCCTGCAGGGGCGATTGTCAGAGAGGACGCGACGGGCGGTTACGGGGGGGCGATCAGCTTACCTCCAGCGCTCTCGGGGGG
>JAOACM010000651.1 GCA_026417845.1 Planctomycetota bacterium
AGATGTGTATAAGAGACAGTCCTCAGGTACTCGCTGGCCGTCGCCCTCCGGATCTTTCCCTCCAGCGCCGTATTGCGGGGCTGCATGGGCCAGGGGATGAACGCCGTGAATACGCCGCGGTCCAGCCCGCCGGTCTCATCCTGCAGGTCCCTGATGCGGCGGAGGTGCCCGATGCGCTCTTCCATCGTCTCGACATGCCCGAACACCATCGTCGCGCTTCCCTTCAGGCCGACCTCGTGGGCGCACCGCATCACCCCCAGCCAATCATCCGCGCCGATTTTGGCCGGACTTATCTGCTTCCGGACGCGATCAACAAGTATCTCCGCGCCGCCGCCCGGCAGCGAATCGAGCCCGGCCGCCTTCAGTTCCTCCAGGACGCGCCTGACGGGCATCCGGAAACGGCGGCTGAAAAACCATATCTCCGGCGGCGAAAAGGCATGTATGTGGACGCGAAAGCGCGCTTTTATCCCGCGAAGCAGATCGAGATACCAGTCGAAGGGAATGTCCGGGTTGTGGCCGCCCTGCAGGAGGATCTGCGTCCCGCCGAGCGCCGCGAGCTCCTCCACCCTGCTGAAGATATCCTCGCGATCGAGGACGAACGCGCCGGGGTCGCCGGCCGGGCGCCAGTAAGCGCAGAACGCGCACCGCGATTCGCAGATGTCAGTATAGTTGATGTTGCGGTCCGCGCACCAGGTGGCGATGTCGGACGGGTGAAGGCGGCGCCGGACGAGCGTCGCCAGGCGCGCCAGATCGGCGAGCGGCGCCTCCGCAAGAAGCGCCAGCGCCCCGGCATCGTCCAGCCTCCGCCCTTCCCCGATCCTGCGGACCGCATCTTCAAGTGCGGTTGTAGAAGACAAACTCCCTGCCTTCCTCCGCCATGTCCATCTGGACCGCGTAGCGATAGAAGGTCTTCAGCCCGCCCAGCTCGACGTTGCTCAGATCGTAACCGATCACGCGCGACATGTACTCGATCGCCTTCCGTTCCGGCAGCCCCAGCGGCACTCCGTACTGCCTGGCCAGAACGGCCACCTGCCGCAGCCCCTCGCGCTTGGACATGATCAGCCGCTTGTCCACCCCCTGCAGGTCCGTCCCGACCTTCGTCAGCCAGACGGCGAAGACGAACGGCAGGCGCGCAAAACTCCACCATTCCTCGCCCAGATCCACCGCCTTCCATGCCGGATCGCTGAATGTCAGCCCGGCGTCCCCTATCTTCAGGAACGCATCCAGCGACGGGTCCGCCGCCGGGTCATTCCCCGCGGCCGGCAGGACATATTCCACGCCGGAAAGCGCGTATTTCCTGGTCAGCAGTATCCGGAGAAGCGCGTTCGACATCAGAGAACAGGGATCGAGCGCCACCCGGCGGATCCTGCGGATGTCAGTACCGCCGCGCACGAATAACCGGACGCTCCAGGCTTCCAGCCGGCAGTTGATGGACATGTCGGGCAGTATCGCGTAGCCGGGCTGAAGGAAGTATTCTATGGCCGGAACGAGCGCGACGTCGAGATCGCCCCCGCGCAACATGGCTACGAGCTCCGCGGGAACCGCGAACACGACCTCGCACCCGTGCCCGCCTCCGAGCATCCCGTGAATGGGCACCTTCGAACAAAGATAGGGAACGCAACCTACGCGAACCATTCCAGACATGCCCGCCCCTTTTCCCGCGTCCGTCGGCCGGCCGCCATTTAAGACGGACGGTCGGCGCCCTGTCAAGCCTCCGGCGGGCGGAGGTTGTAGTTTCCCCGCCGCCCCCCTTGAATCTTTATATCGGCAATTCCGGCGCCCATCTTCAGTTTTACGCGGGGCGTCCGGTTTGCGGCAATTGCCCGACGTCTCATATACGTGGAGTGCAGGGGCGCGGAGCATATGTGGTAGCGCTATTGTTGTCCCGATCGGGCACACCACTACAAGTAGTAGCCCCTGCCTGAATCCGGCAAACAATTACCGGTTTGCGGCACGGGGGGGAAGAAGCATCGGTGCGCTGGGAGGACCGGCCGGGGACTGAGAACCTGCCCGAAAACCTCCAGCGCTCAGCTTATACGCTGTCTCTT
>JAOACM010000652.1 GCA_026417845.1 Planctomycetota bacterium
GTCGTCCACATCATATACGCGGCGCTCTTCGTGGCCGGCTTCCACGAACCGGCGGCCGTATCCGGCGTCTCGCTTACTAAATTCGGGAACCGGAACGACGTCCTGCCGGGATCATGGGGGATGTGGAACTGGAAGGAATACGACGTCGAGGACAACGCGTTCGCGTTCGTCCGCCTGGAAGGCGGCGGGGCGATGGCCATCGAGGCCTCGTTCGTTGCGAATATCCCCGAGGAGGTCTTCAGCTTCCAGGTCTTCGGCACGAAGGGCGGGGGACGTATGTCGCCGTTTGCCTACATGGGCGAGCAGGCCGGTACGCTGGTCAATGTACAGCCGGTATGGCTGCCGAAGAGCGAGGCGCACGCGCGGGAGATCGCCGATTTCGTAGGGGCCATACGCGGGGAATGCCGGGTGGGCGTGACGGGCGAGGAGGGACTGAAGGTCACGCGCATAATTGATGCCATCTACGAATCGGCGAAGCTCGGGAAAGAGGTCAGGGTGCCGAAACTCAAGATATAGCCGCGTAGTTGTTTGCCCCGGGTTCAGGCTGGGGTGCTGCTGTTCGTAGTAGCGCGCTCGAGCGGACAGCAACGGCGCTACCACATGTACCCAGCTCCCATGTGCCCCACACATGGGGCGGCAAACAATTATACAGCTGCGGCCGTCCGGCAGGGGGGCTGGGAACGGATCGGTCCGGCATCCTTGGGTGCGAATGCCGCCGCCTGAGGCCGCGTCGCATCACGGCATCAGGCCGGGGATATCTTGCCCAGTATACGTGGGCCGGCCGCACCGGTAGCCGACGGAAGGTTGGATGGAGCCAGACAGATCGTTTCGTTGGCGAGGATGGCGAACGCGATAGCTTCCTTGCCTTTCACGGGTATGCCATACTCCTCGCTGCGTCGCAGCTCCGCGTTCCCCATCTCGACCGCGAGCCTTTCCATAAGCAGGGGATTGAGGGCGCCCCCGCCGGACACTATGATTTCGTCAACCGTCTCCCGCGACAGCACGAACCGTTGTAAACTCTGGGCCAGTGCCCTTGCCGTAAAGGTCGTGGCCGTGGCGATCAGGTCGCTTGGCTTCACTCCTCTGCTTACGCCCTTGTAGAAAAGCTGCTCCGTGAAGTTCCTGCCGAATTCCTCGCGGCCGGTGGATTTCGGAGGCTCCAGGGCGAGGAAAGGATGCCCCATGAGCTGATNCATCAGGTAAGCGTCTACCTGGCCGCCGCGCGCTATCTGGCCGTCCCTGTCGTAGTGCTGCTTGTCCATCGTCATGATCCGGACCATCGTGTCTATAAGCATATTGCCAGGTCCGGCGTCGTAAGCGAGGGTGTTTTCGGGAGGCGCGTCCTTGGCAAGGAAGGTTACGTTGCTTATGCCGCCTATGTTTATGAGGACCCGGTTCCGCTCCGGGTGGTGGAACAGGAGGTAGTCCACATAGGGGACCAGCGGCGCACCCTGGCCGCCGGCGGCCACGTCGCGCTTGCGGAAATCGCTGACCACCGTAACGCCGGTGAGTTCGGCTATTACATCCGCCTCGCCAATCTGGAGCGTGGACGGTTCGCGGGACAGGCTGGGCGGCAGCGGCGTCCCCCCCCTCCGTGGCGGCAGATGGCATATGGTCTGTCCGTGGCTGCCTATCAGGTCCACCTGCTCCATTGGCACGCCGGCCTTTCCCGCTATGGCCCTGGCAGCTTCGGCAAAAAGCCGTCCCAGCCAGAAGTTCAGACGGCAGATCGCCCCGGTCGTCCCACTGTCAGGGACGGCGACCGCAGCGACGGCTTCGGCGACCTCCTCCGGATATCCGTACGTGTCGTATGCGAGGACTTCGGCCTTCAGCCCGATACCGTGACCGGCGATTCTGACCAGCGCGGCGTCTATGCCGTCCATAGAGGTTCCGGATATCAGGCCTATCACGTTCCGGGCCGGCTTGTCAGCTATCTCGGCGAGTCTGTAGGCCATGCCGATCCATCCTCCCGGTGCGTGGAATCCGCGGCTCCCCCTCCTGCAGGCACGGCAGTGCATATCCTTCGGAACAGCATCCGTCCCATCGTCGCCTCATTCTACCGGTGCCTTCGCCCGGCCGCCACGTCCGGGA
>JAOACM010000653.1 GCA_026417845.1 Planctomycetota bacterium
CGGCAGCGTCAGATGTGTATAAGAGACAGCTCGCTGGCCGTATGCAATGCGGCTGCCCTTGGCACGGCGCTGGCCATGCTGGCGGCCGGGGCGTTCGCGGGCGGGGATATCGAGCTGCTGAAGAGGCCGAAGTTTTACACAGGGATGGCCATAGTCCTGGCCGTCGCCGCATCCCTGACGGTCCGGGCTGGCGATGCCGGCCGGACGCCCGATTTCAGACGCGCCGCGGTGTGGGTCGCGCTGGCGGGCGGGACGGCAGGCCTTGTTGCGATATCGCGCGTTCAGATGTCCACGATAGATGTCTGGGCACTCGTTTCCTCAGATGCCATCCGTGCCGAAAAATCAGCCGTTGGCGATCTGATGGTCGCATCGGCGATTGCCGTTTTCGGCGCCCTGCTGGCCGTTCGCCGGCTCGCCCCACTCGGCGCGCCCGCGCCAGGATTCGACTGGCGAGCGGCGGCTCTCTCGATATGTGCGGGAATAGTGATCGGCTATTCCGTCCGGCTGGTGGGGGCGTTCTTCGCGGCGGCCATGCTCCTGGCGCCGCCGCTGATGGCCGTCCGCCTCTGCGGCCGGCAGCCTGCGGCGCTGGCGGCTTCGTCCGCCGCCGGGCTGGCGGCCGTCAGCATCGGGATGCTGCTGGCCTTCAGGCACAACCTTTCGCCAGGGAGGGCGGCGGGAGTCGCTGCATGCTTTATCGCCGCGGGCGCATGGGGCATAGCGTCTGCTGCTGGCGCTGTACTCGCCCGTATCCTTCCATCACCCGCGGGACCGGGATCGCCGGACAGGACCGGGCCGGCGGCGCCGGCCGGCGTCCCTGCCGGTACCGCGCGCCGGTTCCGGGCGGCGGCCCTGGGCATCTCCGCGTGCGCCAGTCTGGGTCTGATGGCGTGGATAGCCGGACCGTACTTCGAGGGCCTCGATATCTTCTCCAGCGGGCGCGCGCCGATCGAATCCTACAGGCCGGTATTCGTGGAAGGGGCGGAAGATCAGTGGCCGCATTTCAGGGGGCCGCAGTGCATCGGGCTGGCCCCGCTCGGCAGATGGCCAGTGGCATGGTCTAGGAAGGGCGGTGGACGCGAAGGGACGGTGGAGCGCGGGGAGGATGGCCCGGCCGGGAAGGAGAAAGGGGGAGGCGGACGGAACGGCATCCTCTGGGAAATGGAGGTTCCCCTGCCGGGGTATTCCTCCCCGATCGTGTGGGGGAAGCGCGTCTTCTGTACCGGAGCGGGCGGCGAGTCGCGCGAACTTTTCTGTTTCGATGCCGACGGCGGCCAGCTCCTCTGGCGCAGGATCGTCGGAGCGGCGGGGAAGGCTGGAGGCGAGGAGCCGCAATCCGGTTGGGCAGCTCCGACTCCAGCCACCGACGGGAAACGGGTCCTTGCGGTCTTCCCTACCGGTTTCGCGGCCGCGTTCGACTTTGAAGGAAACGAAATCTGGGCCAGAAACCTCGGCCGTCTCGGAAGCCGCTACGGATACGCCTCCTCGCCTGTCGCTTGGAAGGATCGCTTCATACTCCAGCTCGATGTCGAGGCCGGCGGGGGATCGCGGCCGAGACTCATGGCGCTGGACGCCGCGACCGGCAACGTCCTGTGGGAGAGGGAGCGAAAAGAAGGGGAATCGTGGAGCAGCCCGGCGCTCGTCCGGACGGACCGGGGGGACCTGATAGTGACCTGCGCCGCGCCATGGGTGGCAGCCTGCAGGCCCGAGGACGGCGTCGAAGTCTGGCGGGCCTCTGTGCTGGGAGGCGACGTTGTGCCTTCGGCGGTTTTCGCGGACGGAATGGCGCTGGTATGCAACGACCAGTCGCGCCTTGCCGCGGTGCGCCTGAACGGCACGGGCGATGTGACCGGATCCGCCGTGGTCTGGACGCGCGAAAGCCACGACCTGCCGGACACGGCATCGCCGGTGACCGACGGGGAATACGTATATCTGTTTTCTGCGGGAGGGGTGGCGAGCTGCTGGGAGGTTGCCTCTGGCAAGGCCGTCTGGTCGTATCAGTTCGATACGGGTTTCTGCGCATCTCCGGTCCTGACTGCGGACGGGACGATATACGCCTGGGATACCGCCGGCGCATGCC
>JAOACM010000654.1 GCA_026417845.1 Planctomycetota bacterium
GGGTGGGAAACTCTGCGCTTCCGGGGACGGGATCTTCTCCGGAGCGAGGCCTGCCTGCCGCCGACCGATTACCGTTGGATATCCCGGCCTCCCCAGGAGGCGGATGCGGTTGGCCGCGCGAGGGGGGGCCGATTGGATGGAGGGACGCGGAATGATGCGTGAGGCTGGGATAGCCGCCGCCATCCTGATACGGCTGGCGGTCCTGTCAGTGCCGGCGATGGTTTGTGTGTCCGCCCATGAGTCTTCCGAGACGGAGGAGTGGGGGGCGGAGGGGAGATCGTCGCCGGCCAGGACAGCGAATGTCAGCGTGAACCTGTGGGTTTCGACCTGCCGGTTCACGCTCGACTTCGCGAAGGCCGGAAACGACTCGCTGTACATTTCGGGGGTGGCGGCGCGGACCGCCCTGCCGTGGACGCTGCGCAACCAGGTTGTCACCCTCACCTTCGCCGGCGAACCGTTCACGGTGGTGTTCGACCGTAAAGGACGGGGCAGGGGGCCGAACCTCTCGGGGACCGGATACGTGCGGATGGGCATCAATCACGACAGCGGCGATTTTTACGCATGGGTCAGGAAGGCCGATCTGCAGGCGGCGCTGGCAGGGGTGGGAGCAGTGGAGGCCGATATTGGCGCGCCGGGAATCCTGGTGGATGTGCCCGTTACGTTGACAGTCGGCGTAGACTCGCTCGATCCGGTGACTTTTGCCTGCAGCTATACGTGCTCGGTCGGGGAGAAGGGCCGCGGCCTGTTTTCATACGGCGGCGGGGAGGGATGCGGCGCCGTGCGCACGGGCTTCTTCCAGGTCCTGCAGGCGACGATCTATCAGAGGGAATCGTCGGATGACGGGCATTATTTCGCGGTTTCGGGGGTGATCAGGCGGCCAGATGGCGAAACTTTTTCGCTCCCGGCGTTCGGAGGCTCGTGGTCCGTAACGATAAGGGATTACAGGCAGTACATATCCTGGGGCGGCAAGATTGAGGATCGGCGCAACTCTATAGTATTCCACGAAGGCAGCAGGAGCATGGGCGGGATAAGGACGTTCCGGCTCCGCAAGGAGAACGGAACCTTCTCCATGACGACGTGGAAACTTCCGGCCATCGGCGCCGGGGCGACCGGGTGGCCGCTGGCTGAGGCCGACACGACCCAGGAGCCGCTTCTGGTAGGCGTAAAATTCGACATGGCCGACGGGACATCGTTTGAGGCGGAGGCGACCGTGCGGATGCGCCGGCGTTCGCGCCGGGACAACGTATGGCGGAGCGAGCGTTGATGTGCCCAAGGACCTGCCGGGGGCAGGGAGGCGGCTGCGCAGCGGAGCGGAGAGGGGGTAGAGAGCCAGATGGATGGGGCCGCGAACGGATTTCCCGCCGGCGGAGCGGCGTCGGCGATCGCCCTGCTTCTGCCTGAGCAGCAGCTGGCCGGCCCGCCTTCGCCCTACTGGACCGCCGTGATCGCATCGGCCATGCGCGCGGCCGCCATGAACCGACGCACTCTGGTCCTGGCATCTTCTGACCGCATCTTCTCGTCGTGGGCGCCCGATCGGCCGCCGTTCGACGTGCCTGTCGGCGGCGCGCTCATTACCACTCCACTCGTGGGCGTTCCAGTGGCCAACTTTCTATCGCGGCTTCCGATCCCCTTCGTGACGATCGGACGCATCGGGGGCCAGTCGCCTTCATACGTGGATTGCGACCATTCCGGAGGTACTGCGGAGGCGGTGCGGGAGCTTTACCGGCTGGGGCACAGGCGGATCGTCCATCTGAGCGGACCGCCGGTCTCGTACGCGGCCCTGCTGCGGATCGAGGGTTTCAGGAACGCGATGGCGGAACTCGGCCTGGATTGCCCGCCGGAGGCGATCGTGGAGGGCAACTTTCTGCCGGCATCCGGCGAGGCGGCGGCGGCAAAGGTAGCCGCGATGTCCCCGAGGCCGACCGCCGTGATGTGCGGGAACGACGAGTCGGCGGTGGGGCTGATGAGAGGCTTGGCGCGCCTCGGCATCCCCGTGCCGGAGGATATCTCCGTCATCGGGTTCGACGACATCCCCCTGGCTGCCTCCCTGCGCCCGAGCCTCTCGACTGTGCGC
>JAOACM010000066.1 GCA_026417845.1 Planctomycetota bacterium
GGGAGCCGTGACGCGCCTGCCGCTGGGCAGGTACTCGTGCAGCGCCTTTGGGATGCGCCCGCCGTCGCCCTGAGTGATCATATAGGGTTCGAAGACAAAGATGTGCCCATCGCTCCAGCGGACGCCCAGAGTGTGGGGCATTCCCACCATCCCGACCCGGGCGTAGTTCTTGACGGAGGGGCCGGGCGCCGGCGGCTTCTCGGGATAGACCTTGAGTTCCTCCTCCGTGGGAATACGCGGCTCGTCCCAGGTCAGCCGCTTGCCGGTGCGGTCCCACTTGGCCAGGGTGTGGCGCCACCAGATTCCGTACAGCACTCCGTCTGGTCCGGGAACGAGTTGCGGTCCCTGGCCGCTTGCGCTCCCGTTGGAAATCTCCTGCGGGAAAATGAATGTTGACCTGCCGCTCTCGTCGAAGCGCTCCCAGCAGTGCCCGGTGCCGGAATTCATGACATAAACCTCCGCGGTGGCGCGATCCACGGCCAGGCCGCAGTAACCGAACTCCTGACGGGGCCCGGGAAAGGATTCGAACTTGCCGCCGACATCGGTCACCTCGAAACCGCTGCCGGTGTCCTCGGCGCGGGCCAGATAGCCGCATCGTGACAAGGCCAGCCAGATCACCGCGCGATCGGCGGCGCCGTCGACAACCATGTTGACGGTGTCGGCGCCAGCGCCCTTGCGGGGCAGCGGCAGCTCGGCGGCGGGTCTGGCATCCTTCCACGCCGCATACTTGACCAGCCTGGCGCCGCCCTTGCCGTTGGCGACGACGTAGACCGCCCCGCTGGCCCGGTGGACTCCGACGTGCGATGGCGCGTCGCAGGCGATCTCGCCCTTCACCCTGCCATCGTCCTCGCCCAGAACCAGCACCCGGTTGTTGGCCGGGTCGCAGGCGAGCAGATTGCCCTTGCCGTCGCTGGCCAGTCCGCCCGTCATTGCGCCGAGGCGGGCCGCGTCTCTGCCGGGCACATTGCGCTCGCCGAAGAAGACGTCGAGACCGGCGCACTCGGGCAGCCGGAGGCGGTAGATGACCGCCGGTGCGCCCTTGCCCCGGCGGTCCTGCAGCCCGGCTATGAAAAGGCTCTTGCCGTCCGACGAGACCGCAAGGTGCGATCGCTCGGCGAACTCCGGAAGCTCTCCGATTTTCGCTCTGTCAAGCGGGTGCCGGCCGAGGACGCCACCGCCGTTTGTGGCGATCTGCATGATCTCCGCCGGCCGGAACGGATTGCCGCCGCAGAGCGGAAAATATAGCACTTTGCCGTCGGCGCTCACTGCCATGGTGGCGACGGCCGAGCCCCCGATCCAGGGCATAAGGTCAACTTCCGACTCGCGTCCGGGCACGGGGCGGCCCCCGAGCGTGATCACGCCCGGCACTCCCCGGCCTCCCTCTCCGCCGGGCGTCGAGGCGAAGGGCAGAAGCGTCCGGCGGTAGCTGCCGTCCCGGTTGAGCACAACCAGCCGCCGCTTGGGAAAGTTGGTGACCTGGCAGGCATTCTCGCGGACATAGAGCGCGCCGTCGGGGCCGACCGCCAGGGTGCACTGGCCGGAGAACTTCTCCGGACGGCTGAATATCCGGTCGCACTTCGCGCCGAAGCCGAGCGCCACGCGGACCTGAAACGGCCCGCCGCCGGCAGGCTTCCCGTAATCGGCCTTTCCGTCCCAGATCAGTTCCTGGACCAGCCCGGGCTTGAGCGGCGGCGGAGGGTTCTGCCCGAGCACGCCAGCCACCAGGTGGCGCACCACCCGGCCCCCGGCATCCTCGATGTACACTGCAACATCGGTCGGCGCGGAAACCGCAAATCTGATTCTGGCGCCGTCACCGTCGCGGATCGCGGTCGGTTTGGCGGAGAAGGAAGTCTCGCCGCCGGAAGCTGCGACGCAAAGCGCCAGGCCCAGAAATCCGATCGTGGTCAGTCCGTGCATTGTATTCACCTTATCATTTTCCCGCAGTCTCCCGCGCCGCCTCGGCGGCCAGCGCCAGGACCCGCGCGTCCGCCTCCGCGCACCCGCCCACCACCACCCCGCGCCAGAACGCGGCCGCCCCGCGCAAATCCAGCTCGCGGTTGATGCGCTGCGCCAAGTCGGGGGGGAGTTTCCCGCCATCCACCGCTTTCTGCAGGAATAGCACAGCCTCGGTGATCTGCGATCCCTCCCGGAACATCTCGTAGGCCTCGGATGCCACCGGGCCGTCGGGTCCTGGCCCCAGCAGCGACAATATCCCGCAGCCCGGACCGCCCGTGCCGCGCCCGTTGCCGACCGGGCCAGTCCATCCCTTCGGCCCTTTCCACAGGAAGAAGTCCACGCCGAAGTCGCTCCATCCGTTGAGCCCGCGGCGGGCTTCCTCCTCGGATATGTCGCGTATGACGGCGAGCGAGTGCCGGCCCAGGCGCGTGCCCCGGAAGGAGAAACACCAGTACCCATAGCGCGGCGGCTGCTGGAGCAGCCTGGTATATCCGCGCTGGCTGGCCGGAGGACTGGTCCAGACGCAGTCCGCGGTGAACACCGGGAGGGCGACCTTGTTCCTGTCGGTGCCATAGAAGAACGCCTTCTTGGGATGGTCGGGGAGGGCGCCGTTGTGGGCGGTGTAGCTGTACTTCGCGTCAGGCCAGATGGCATGCAGGGCGTCCACCAGCAGCACGTTCGGCTGATGGCAGTAGCTGTTGTGGCCGAAGGAGGTTACGTCCCGCCATCCCCTGGCTTCTATTTTCTTGCGCACCTCGTCGAGCACCGGCTTCCAGAAGGGGATGAAATCCGGCGACTCCGGAGAAGGCATCTCCAGGCGGTCGAGCTTGCCGGTCGCCGGGTCCAGCAGGGTGACATAGCGCGGACTGGAAGGGAGCCAGTCGAACTTTGTCTGGTTGCCGGGCTTGAACCACTCGCCCCAGCAGTTGACCCGCATGGGCAGGGGCTTGCCCACGGTCCTGGCGACGGTATCCAGATACCTGTCGAATACCGAGAAATCATGCCTGTACGTGCCGTCCGGCTGTCGGATCCAGCGGACCAGCGATTCCTGATTGCTGCAATCCCCGGCGTTGTCGGCGCTGTAGTTGATGCACAGATCCGCCCATGCCTGGCGGGAATTGACCTCAGCCATCAGGGCCATCGAGCGCGCGATCATCTCGAAGTGCCGATCGGACCACCGGACCACGCCGTACCGGTTGACCAGGCTGTCGAAAGACGGGATGCCGAAGTTCTTCATCACCCAGTCCTTCGGATCCGGCACCGGCCAGCCGTGAACCGTCAGGTGCACGGGCACCTTGACAGTGCCGAGCCCGTCGGCAGACACCGTCGCCGCGCCCTCGTAGCGGCCGGGTCTGGCGTCCTTCGGCACCCGGACGGTGAACCAGAGGGCCGCGACCGCGCCGGGGGACCGCTCCGCCGGGAGCGCCGCCACCGGGATTTCTGCAGGAACCTTGTCCAGCAGGGAGTGGAAGCGCCCGTTCGGCACCCATTGATCGCTGCCGTCTGGCATGCCCTCGACCGGTTCCGCCCAGCGTACCCTCACGGCCGCGGCGGGAATGGCCGGTCCGTTTCCGGCGAAGGCCAAGTCGCTGACTTCCACCTTCAACCCGCGGATCGGCGCACCCGAACTGACCATCAGCCGCCCGGAAAATACCCCGTTGGGGGCGGCGTCAATGGCGATCGGCCGGAGGGGCTCGCAGGGGTCGCCGTAGTCCGAAACCGAGAGCGTCTCGTCGGCCGCGCAGTTCCAGACCTGGATGCCTCCGGGACGGGCCACGTTGGGCGTTGCCATTCCCCTGGCCGGGGCGGAAAGCCGGACGGACAGCAGGCCGATGGGGGGCCATCCGGCGTCGGTGTTGCCCAGTTTGAAAACAAGGTCGCGGACCGGCGACGCGTGATTCGCTATCGCGATGACGTTCACCCCCTTGCGCAGCAACCCCTTTGGAATGTCCACCTGAAGCCGCCGCCGGCGGAGTTCGACCCGGTCCCTGTTCTTCTGGTCGTTGGCCTTGAGGGGCTTGCCGTCGGGGGTGGACACCGCCTCGGGAGGATAGGCCTCGGCAAGCGAATCCGGGGCGATCTTCCCCTCGGGCATATGCCCGCGGGACGCCTCCCTGCCGTTGACGAAGACAACCACCCCGCCGGAATATTCGATCGCCAGCCGCAAATTCGCCGCGGCCGAGGGATCCTTGACCTCGAACTTCCCGCGAGCGACAATCAGCCCGGTGTCATAGTTGATTCCCATGTTGGGAAGATGGTGCACCGGAAGAGGGAACCGGCAACGCGCCCAAGAAAAATCATCGAAGTCGGGAGCCGTCCATCCTTCCGGCGGCGCCGCGTTGTACTCTGGTTTGAAGATGCTCAACTGATGCGGTTTTGGGAGGGGCTCGGCTTTGAACGCCCCCCAGTACCACACCACTCTCCGCCGCTCGAGTTTGCCGTCGGCCGCAAGGACGGTTGGGTAGCGGTGATAGATGTTCGTCCGCCAGAGACTTCGCTCGGTGAGAATGGTCTCCCCGCCCGGCAGCGACTCCGGCACCGGCGGCTCGCCGCCGAATGCGAATGCGGTCGCTGCCACCACCAGGGCCACGACATTCGCGGATCGGCCCATGTCCCCCCTCCTCAACCCAGGGCCGGCTGTTCCTCAGCCGGCCGGACCCGCGTCTGAACATTGATGGTCACCGGCGGCTGTTCGGGGTGTTCTCGCCGGTAAGCCAGACGGTCTACAGCCATCTCCGCCATGTCAGCGATACTCCACTCCACGACCGGCGGCACGCGCTCCCCACGGAAGTGCGCGGCCACCGCCTGGTCATACTGTTCGACGCTGGACCAGCCAACCTGTTCGATGTCCCGACCGATCGCCAGTCTCAGCGAGCGCGCCACGTCGGCCGCCTGGCGCAGACAAGGCTGCCAGAGGGCCAGCACGGCCGTCGGCCTGTCGGGGCGATCCAGCAGCGCCCGAAGCCGCCCGGCGGCGTCCGGTCCAGCAAAGTCAATCTCGAATTCGGCCGGCAGCGTCAGTCCATGCAACCTCAGCGCTGTGAAGGCTCCGCCGAAACGCGCCGCACTGTGAACGCCCATGTTGACCTGGCCGAACCAGGCGATCCGGCTGTGGCCCTGCGCCACGAGGTACTCGACCGCCTGGGTGCCGCCCAGGAAACCGTTTTGGAAGACGACGTCGACCTCCAAACCGGGATCCCAAGCATCAACCATAACCACCGGCAACCCGGCGCGGCCTGCGAGCCGGATGATCTCAGGCTCATAGACCCCCGCTACCAATCCCCAAGCCCGGCCGGAGACGCACTGCTCGACGATGCGCTCGGGCTTCTGCCCCGCAGCACCCACGCCGAGCACCGGCCAGCCCCGTCGCTCCGCAGCCTGCTGGATGCCTTGCAGGAGCAGAAGGTTGAAGTCGCGCCAGCCTGCGCCCGGCTCTTGCCCGGACAGGACAAAGGCTATGGGACATCCGCGGGTCGGGTCGTTACTCCGCGCCAGCACCCGGTAGCCTTTGCCGGGTTCGGCCCGGAGCAAGCCATCAGCCTCCAGGATCTTGAGCGCTCGCCGGACGGTCATCCGGGCTACTTCGTATCTGGCCGACAGTTCGCGCTCGGCAGGCATGAAACTCCCCGACCTGATCTCTCCAGAGGTAATCCAAGACTTGAGCGTCTGCACCAGCTTGACGGAGCATCTCCCATTGCCAAGCTTGCCATAGTGCTCAAGATGGCTTTTTGCGGTATTCATGGCGGCCTCCTTGCGGTATAGAATACACCGATGAAATCTGTCACGAAAAATTGCGTGAAAGTCATCCGAAGGCCTTCCCCCAGTATGTCTTGTATCGGCTGGCCAAGTCACAACATGTTCTGCCGAAAATAGTTGCGAGCTTTATCGTGAAAAAACAGAACGTCCCAAGTCTATCCGATGCATTGATCAAGCTACAATTGCCTTTTCTACAATATGTTACGCCTCCAAACCAGTGCAACATGCCATGGTTACTTTCTCGATACGAGCTTTCGCCTTCCGTGCCGAAATATATATAAGCGGTTCTTCGATCGGAAATCGCAGCGCTCCGCGCCGACAGGCCGTTCCTGTTCCTGATCCGCGAGAGGACGTCAGGGCTGATCCTGTTCATGGGGCGCGTCATGGACCCGCGGGCGGAGTAGGTGCTGGCCGCGATACCTGATGGCAACGCCAGGCTTGAAGCGGCGGGCGCATGGCGCGACCGAATTTTCTTATGATACGCCATCGCTTCCCTGACTGCCGGCAGGCGGGATGGAATCCGGACATTACCAGGCAGCGGACTTTCGCGCAGTGTATACGGCACGCCCGGCTTTCACGCAGGGTGTTCCGGCACGATCGAGCCGCCGCGACAGGGAAAAAATCGGGCGGGCCGGACGCTTCCTGTTGAAAAACGCGCCAGGCCCGCCCTGGAGGGGGCCGGAGGACGCGGCTGCTTTTAAGCGCGAGGAGGGAACCGCGCCCCCGGCCGTTGCCGCCCTTTCTCAGAACGTCATCCGTATCCCCGCCTCGAAGTTCCTCGGCGGGATCGGGAAATCCCTGTCGGAGTACGAATTGCCGAACTGCTCGAACCCCCGGTCGTTGAATATGTTCCTGGCGATCCCGTATATCTCGACGTCCCCCCGGAAGCTCTTCGGCAGGAGCTTGCGGAAGGAGTGGGAAATCAGGACGTTCGTTATCGCCAGGGCGTCGGATTCCTTCCTGCGCATGCGTATGACCGGCGCGCCCGAATAGTCCGGGTAGTAGGCGACGCGCTTCGATGTCGCCTGTTCCTGGACGGCGAACCGCGTGCCCCACGGCGCACTGTACGCGACCTCGGCCGCGAAATTATGGCGCGGGAGGTACGCCGCGACGCGCTCGATATCGTCCATCCTTATGTCGCCGGTCATGAAGTCGTAATAGACGATCTCGCGGTTCTTCTGCAGCGAGTACAGGAAGTGATATCGGAGCGATATCTCCAGCGGCCGGATCGGCCTGGCCCTCGCCTCGACCTCCACCCCGTGGCAGGTCTGCCTGTTCAGATTCTGGGGCGTCCAGAACATACCGGAGGCGTCCGGGGCCCACTGGATTTTGTCGTCGGTGCGCCAGAAGAAGTACCCGGAATGCAGCGACAGCCTGTCGTCGAACAGCTTCTGCTCGACGGACGTCTCGAACGACCAGCCGACTTCGGGCTCCAGATCCTCGTTGCCGCCCTGCGGCCAGTACAGGTCGTTCATTGTCGGGGCGCGGTAGGACGTGCCGCCATGGAAACGGACGCGGGTGCCTTTCGTCGCGTCAATGACCATGCCGCCCGAGGCCGTCCAGTGGTCGCCGAATTCCGAGTGCCAGTCGTAGCGGACCGAACCGACAAGGCGGATGTGCTCCATCGCCCGCCACTCGTGCCGCATCCATACGCCGCTCTTGTGCACCATCGGGTCCCACTCGGTCCGCGTGACCCCGGCCCGGGTGTCGTGATTGATCTCGGTCATTCTGGCATCAAGCTTCTCCTGCCGGAAGTCCGCGCCGGCCGAGACCGTGTATTCCGGGACGACCGTCCACCTGGCGGATATCTCCTGCCCGGTGACGGTCGCGTGGTAGGCGTTGTAGTTGTCGGCCCTGTACGGCGCGAATGTGCTGGGATCGAAGCTGTTGTAGCGGAAGAAGCTGTGGAGCCTGTCCAAGTCGAGGTAGGCCTTGCCGCGCAGCGCGACCTCAGGGACGGGACGGAACTCCAGCGTCAGGTCGTTGCGGTATATCTCGCCGTTCTGGCGGTCGAACTTGCTGGTAACGCGCCTGTTCCCGTAGGGCGCCGGGAACCCAACGGGCGGTACGGGGCCGGGCAGACCCAGCCAGTCCCACCGGTAGCCGAACCTGTACTCGGCGCGGAATTCCCGAACCGGTTCGATCCCTATCCTCGCCGTCGCGTCGCGGGACTGGAAGTCGGAGTTCCGGCGATAGCCGTCGTCGCTCCTCCGGAAGGCCGCGGCGATGTCGTAATCCACGATCCCCTTCTTCCAGCCGTGCGATATCCGCTCGTCGAACGTGTTCCAGCTTCCGTAGCCGCTCCGCAGCGAGAACGCCGGCCTGTCGGATACTGTGCGGCGGGTTATGATGTTGACCGCGCCGCCCATCGCGAACGACCCGTACATGGCGCCGGCCGGGCCGCGGAGTATCTCCACCCTTTCGATGTCCTCGACCGGAAATCTTGAGAAATCCGGCGTGCCGTTGGCTATGTCCTGCACGGGGCGGCCGTCAACCAGGACGAGCGTCTGGCTGGAGGATGTCCCGCGCAGCGCCAGGTTTGTCATCGTCCCCGGTCCGCCGTAGGAGGTCAGGGTCAGGCCGGTGCGGCCGCGGAGTAGTTCGCCAAGGTCCCTGGCGCCGGATTTTTCGACCTCCTCGCGCGATATGACCGTCGCGTACTGCGGGACCTCGGAGAGCCTCTGTTCCGCCGAGCGCGAGGCGGTCACCGTAACCGGTTCCATCTCGACCTTTTCCGGCGCCCCGGTCCCGGGCGCGGTTTCTCCCGGCCTTCCGGCCGTCGCGCCCCCACCGGAAGACGATGCCTCATCGCCGCGCGGGGGGACGGATTCCCCCGCCATGGCCGGCGGAGCGGCTATCGCCGCCCCCGCCAGGTACGCCGCAAGAATCGCAGCCGCGGCGAAGACCGGCGACAGGGAGCATCCAGGCTCCCGCAACAGCCGCCTCTCCGCCTCCGCGCCAACGCGCCCCATCGCACGCCCCTCCTCTCCCCGCCTCCATCGGCGCCGTCGCGCTGACGGCGCGACGTTTGCAGACGAAGGCGCCTCCGCCGCCCGCGCCACGGCCCTTTTCTCGAGGCGCTCCGGCATTCCCGCGGTCCCCCCGCGGATCGCTCCGGCATGGAGCGAAGGGCCGTAAAACAAAAAACCCTGTCCAGAGAAGCGCCGATGCGCTTCCAGGGACAGGGCTTGCCCGGCCTCAGACCTGCCTTCTGATGCCGTCGAAGGCGGCTTCTCCGCTCCCCGGGCAGGTCTCCTGGCTCGCGGATCTCCCTACTCGCCCCGCCTTCCCGGCGCCCGAACCTCCCGCGCCAGTGGCTCTACCTGGGGCTTTCGTCCCCGCTCACAGTGACGGGCTCGCGGCCGATTCTCACGGCCTTCCCTATTCTCCCCCCGCTTCCGCAGGAGGCACCCGGAGAGTCAAATTGTCGGAGCGGGTATCTACACGGCGCCGGGCGCCGAGTCAAGAAAAAACTTTTCTGAACTTTCCCGGGCGCTGAACTCCGGCTCGAGGGCAAGCGCCTTGAGGCGCGAATTGTCCGCGTGTCCGCGGGGCGTGGACCGTAGGCGCCGATACCGTTCGTTGGCCCCTGAAATTCCGGGCGCGGAGGCGATGATTTTCCGCCGATGAGTCTGTCCCGGGCGTTGC
This sequence comes from Planctomycetota bacterium, assembly GCA_026417845.1. Lineage (GTDB taxonomy): Bacteria > Planctomycetota > SZUA-567 > H5-PLA8 > CALKMO01 > CALKMO01. The sequence goes on from JAOACM010000066.1 coordinate 9,361, forward strand.
GCCTCCCGGAGCGGGAAGTCGCTTTGTCGGCGCCCTACTTCGCTTTCCCCGCGGCCGCCTCGACCGTGGCGGCGGCGGAGAACAGGCGTTCCGAGCGTTCCTGCCAGCCGGAGGCGGCGTACCAGTCCCACGACGTATGGCAGGCGGCGCGGAACAGCCGGGTGCGCTCGTCGAGCATGGCCTGGAGCCTGCCGGCCGCCTCCTCGCCCAGTTTCGCCCTCAGATCCTTGTCGAGTAGAGCCCGCTCGACGAATATCCTCGCCTCGCATTCCTGGATGCCCTCGCGCATCATCTCGAAGCGCGCCGTCGGGATCGCGCCGTGGGGGCCGGGGGCGAGCACGGCGCCGGTGCTGGTGGTGAGGTTGAGCTGGGCCCAGTTGACGTAAAGGCCGACGATGTTGCGCCTGGCGCCCTTATCTCCGGTCGGCACATCCCAGAAGTCCGCCCCGACGCGGCCGAAGCCGCGGTAGTCGGCAACCAGCATGCCTTCGCCGATCATGCGGTAGGTGCCGAGCGGGGCGTCGCCGTGGAGCGGCGGCAGGATCGCCCCGGCACCCTCGCGCGGGAAGACCGTCTTCCGGAATTCCTGACGCCAGCCGTAGTAGCGGCTCTGCTTCATGTACCGGTCCGGCACGTCCGGGTCGGGGGCGAATTTCACGCCCCAGACGTGCGACAGGTAGCCGACGGGAGCGGCGTCGAGCTTTCCTGCGGCTCCGTGCGAGTGCAGGACCCATTTCGCCCATGGGGCTATCTTCAGGAAGAAGTCGGTCACGGCCTTGCTCGGCCTGGAGTCCCCGGCGACGCCTATCATGAAGTTGTCGTCCGACAGGCCGCGCTTCGCCAGTTTCTCCCGCAGCTCCTCGAAGACCGGCTTCCAGAACTCCTCGCCCTCCGGCGTCCCGAACAGCGGCGCATCCATGCTTCCGGCCTTCCCGCCCTCATCGAGAACGGTTACCGGTACCGGCTTGGCCTGGGCGCCTTTGGCGCCGAAGTAGCCGCCGCCGGCGTACAGCTCCCACACGTAGAAGCAGACCACGTCCGGCTTGCCGACGTGCTTTTCGTAGAGGTCCAGGTAGCGGTCCATTATCGAGTAATCGCGCGAGTACGCTCCGCCTTCCTTCCGTACCCACCTGACCATTGATTCTTCGTTCCCGAAGTTCGTCCGGCGGATCAGAGGTATGAAGACGGTCTTGTTGCCGACCTGTCCCAGGAGCTTGAGCGATTCGGCAAGGAGCTTCCAGTGTTCCTCCGACCAGAGGGGGACTTTGTAGTAGAGCGCCACCGAATCGGGGGACTGGATCAGTCCTGCGTGCGTGCGGAAATCGCGGGGGTCGGGCAGCTTCCAGCCGCAGACCTTCAGCTCGACCGGGACGCGGGTCTGCTCGAGCCCGTTCGCCCTGACGGCCAGGCTGCCCTCGTAGATGCCCGGCGTCGCATCCGGTGGAACGGAGACCGTCACCCATATCGGCTGGACCTCGGCTCCCTCGCGCGGGGCGGGAGCCAGGGCGTCGAAGCGCTGCAAATTCCTTACTCCGCGGCGGGATGGCTTCCCCTTCTCGCCTCCTCCCGGCAGCGCGAAGCTGACGCGGACCTTATCGGCCGGGATCGAGGCATCGCCTCCCTTGAGCCTCAGCGGCGAGACCTCGGCGGCCAGACCGCTTATGGGGCCGTCCGAGCCGACCACGACCTGGCCCGAGAAGGCTCCGTTGCGGGTCCCGACGATCCTTATCGGCCTGAGCGGTTCGCATGGGTCCCCCCAGTCAGCCTTGTCGAAAACGGCCGCCAGGACGTTCGCGTTCCAGACGCGGACGCCCTTCGGGCGGGACGTGTTCGGGTCGACGCCGCCGCCCTCGACCTCGAGGCGCATATCGTCCAGCCCTGCGTGATTCCACGCGCCGCTCCAGCCCTGCGTCCCCTTCAGGTCAACCGCCTCCTTCCGCGTCGGCGCGCGGTGGATCTCGACGGCCAGCACGTTGACTCCCTTGCGCAGAAGGCCGGTCGGCGGCCTGATGTCGGGCAGGCGGCGGATACGCGGCAGCCACCTGTCTTTGTATTTATCGGGGTCGCCCCAGCCGCCGGTTATCCCTTTTCCTTCCGGCGTCGTGTAGACCTCCATAGGGTAGACATCCGCTGGCGAATCTGGCGCGAGCCGGCCTTCGGGAAGGAAGGCCCTCGCAACCTCCTTGCCGTTCAGGTAGACCGCGATGCCGCCCCTGAACGCCGCCGTGATCCGCAGCGTTTTTACCGCCGCCGGGTCGGACGCGTGGAACCTGCCCCTGAGGCACAGGAGCGCCAGGGTCTGCGGACCGCCTATGCCGTGGCCGGGAAAGAAAGGACCGGGAGACAGGAACCAGCCCGAATCGTCGAAATCGGGTTCCCTCCATCCTTCGGCCGGCGGGTGCGAGAACGGATGTGTTTCCGGGCCAGCGGGAGCGTCCGGGGGCGGCGACACGATCATCGGCTTCCACCACATAAAGCTCCGCCATGGGCTGTCCATGCTCAACACAATCGTACCGCCAGCCGCTGCTCCTCCCGCCGGTTCGGCAGGCCAGGCGCGCCGCGCGAAGCACGCGAGCGCCGCGCATATTACCGGGAACAGGATCGCCGTCCTTAGTCCTGTCTTTGCCATGATCACCCTCCTCCCTGCGAAATGCCGGCCGCCCCGGAGGTTCCGCGGACATCCGCCTGTGCGGCCAGTCCCCGCGTTGCGCGTATTTCCCATCATCATATATATAGCGCCTGCCGCTCCCTTCTGGCGCGACGAAAACGCAAAGCGTTCCCTTCCTGCGGCAGGGCGTTCCCGCGAACGCGCTCAGAAGAAATTCGCGATCAGGGTGAAGGTCAGCAGCCCGATCCCGAAGGCCGAGATGTGTCCGGGCGCGATGCTCCAACCCATCGCGATGGCGACCGTGGCGAGCAGACCGATCACGCCCAGGCCCACGGCGCACGTGCCGAGCACCGCACGGCCCCGCGCGGAAGCCGCACCGAAGGCGGCGGACGTCGGAATAATCATGAGGCAGCAGATGATCCCGAATACGAAGGCGGCGGTCGAGTCAGCCGCCAGGGAGGCCGCCAGCGAGGATGCCGATATCAGCAGCAGGCCGCCGACGACGTTGGAGGCGATGATCTGACGGCGGGACAGCAGAAGCCGCCCGAACCTGTTCAGTCGCAGGAGCAGGTTCGTCAGCGGTTCGGCCGCCCACGACAGGAACACGAAAACGATATAGGCCACCATCAACGGCCAGACGAACGATCCGACAGCCGGATTCTCCCTGGAGATACTACCCAGCAGTCTGAAGAGCAGGTACAGGCCTATGATGAGCCCCAGCCTGACCCTGGCGCTCATCCGCGACATCCACAGGAAGTAGCGGAGCATCACGCGGTAGAAGACGCTCCGCGCCTTGAGGCATACGACTACGCCCTCCCTGGCCGCGTCGTTCATGGGATCCAGGCGGAGGGCTTCGCGGAACGATTCCAGCGCCTCCTCGTGCCTGCCGGCTTCGAGCAGGGTTATGCCCCTCGTCGCATGGGAGGCGGCGTTCTGGGGGGCGATCGCGAGGGATTCTTCCGCGCTCCCGATCGCCCCGTCATGTCGGCCGAGTTTCGCCAGCACCAGGCCGCGCAGGTTCAGACATCCGGCGTGCCGGGGATTGAGGCGCAGTCCTTCCTCCGCCGCCTCCAGGGCCTCCTTCCACTCCCCGCGGCCGCAGTGCAGGTGCGCGAGCATCGCCCGGTAGTCAGCGTCGGTCGGGTCCAGGCGCACGGCTTCCATAGCGTGCCGCATGGCCTGTCCGCCGCGGTCGAGGTCGTCGAGGACATCCGCCATTACGTAATGGCAGAAGGCGTCGTGCGGCGCCAGGCGCACGACCTCCTCCGCAGCCTGCAGCGCCTCCCCGCCCCTGTGCTGCGCCGACAGGCTCGAAGCCAGGAGCGCATGGGCCGGACCGTGCTCAGGAAAGGCCCCGATCAGCGCCCGCAGCTCGCGCTCGGCCATATCGTGCCGCCCCATCTCCAGCAGGGCGGCCGCCCGCCGCATCCTCCCGTCA
>JAOACM010000655.1 GCA_026417845.1 Planctomycetota bacterium
GGGCTCGAGTACACCTATTCCGACGGTACCCCGGCGCTGCGCGGGGTTTCATTCCGGATAGTCCACGGCGAGTGCGTAGGCATCATAGGGGCTAACGGAGCCGGCAAGAGCACGCTGCTGATGCTGATTGCCGGCTGTGTGCTCCCTTCCGGCGGGGAACTTCTGGTTGGCGGGTTTCCTGCATCGAAAGGAACGCTGCCGAGGATCCGGCGCGCGGTCGGGTTTGTTTTTCAGGATCCGGACGATCAGCTCTTCATGCCAACTGTCGGCGAGGATGCGGCGTTCGGACCGCTGAACGCCGGGTTGCCGCCTGAGGAAGCGGAGCGACGCGCATCGGAGGCGCTCGGATCCGTCGGCGTCCTGCGGCTCAGGGATCGTCCACCCTACAGGATGTCTGGAGGCGAAAAGCGGTGCGCGGCGATAGCCTGCGTGCTGGCCATGTCGCCCGATATCCTCGTGCTGGACGAACCCACATCGGGCCTCGATCCCCGCGCCAGGCGGACTCTGACCGATCTGCTCCGAAGATTCACCCACACCAGGCTTATTGCCACTCACGACCTCGACTTCGTTCTCGATATCTGCGACCGGGTCATCGTGCTTTGCGATGGGCGCATTGTTTCCGACGGGCCGGTCCGTTCCGTCCTTGCCGACGGGGCCGCACTGAAGGAATGGGGGCTCGATCTGCCCCGCAGCGCCATGGGATGCCCCTTCTGCAGCGGGCGGGATGTCGGAGGGACGCCCGTAAAAGGGCCGGGCGGTTCTTAGCGCCTATCCGGAAACTTCCTGCCGGACAGTGGGATTCGCTGAGCGTCCAAGATGCGCGCCGGAGGTTTGTCGGATAGCTTCTTGAAGCTTATTCCGGAACCCGCGACAGGATCCGGCGCTCCGCTGCGGAAGCCCTGGCTGCCCGCAGGAGTCCGGATAGGCCCTTAGATTCCTTACCGGAAACCTCCTTATGGAAAGACGGCTGCCTTCGGACCATAAGCTTCGCGGCGGAACGTCTCCGGGCAGGATCAGGCGCGGCCGATGCCGGCTGCATCCCTCAGCCAGGAAGCGATCTCCTCTTTCCGCTTCGGCGAAAGCCTGTTGTAGTCGTCGGGCGTCAGGTGCTTGAGCGCCCATGGCCCGAACGCGTCCCGGACCCTGGCGACGCATTCGCAGACGGACGCGGAATCGTTCTCGCGGTCGTACTTTGGCGATATGATCAGGACCGGTCGCGGAGCGATGGCCCTGAGCAGCTCGTCGAAGTCGTAAGGTACTTTCGATTCTCTTCCGACGAACCTCGCCAGCCGCGGCAGAAGACCGATTCCGTCCCATTCGCAGAACCTCGCGATACCTCCGGAGCGCGAAGGGTCCGTGGAAAACGGTTCGAATCCGCAGCATGAAGCCACACCCGCCGGACGCCCGTCGAGCGCCGCCATATGGATGGCGAGCATCCCGCCCAGTCCGTAACCGGCGAGGAAGATTTTGTCGGGATCAACGTAAGGCAGCGAGCGCAGCGCTTCGAACGCACCTGAGGCATCGCTCAGCATCTTGCCGAAGAGCGACCAGTCCGGGTAGCGGTCGTAGAATTCTGATCCTTCAATTATGCGGCTGCCGAAGCCTATGTGGTCGTAGCAGAACACGACCAGGCCGGCCTTCGCAAAGACGTACGGCGCCTGTTCTCCCCTGAGGTAAGCCGCCATGGTTCCAGCCGGGACGCTGTGGGGATGGAGCCACAGGACGCCGGCCAGCTTTCCTTCCGAAGCGGCAGTCCCCTGGGGGGCAAAAACCGTAGCGTAGAGGTACTGCCCGAAGCCGACCGTGTGCCGCTCAAGCCCCTCCGGCGCCCCGCCCCTCCGGAGCATCACGGCCTGATGGTAAGGTTCTCCAGTATCCGGCGATACTTCAACGGATGCCGACGGAGGGGGTTCTCCCATCATCCACGCGATCCGGTCGGACAGCAGCGCCTTCGGGCCGGGGGGAGGCGGGATCCTGTCCACCCGGCGCTTCCAGTTCCTGAGGGTGTAGGGGTAGAAGGGGCCCGACAGGCCGGGAAGGGTTCCGCGCCGGCCGGCCCGCCCGAATATATCG
>JAOACM010000656.1 GCA_026417845.1 Planctomycetota bacterium
CGGGGACTCTGTGCGCTGTCGCACGGTCGTCAATTGCGCAGGGCTGGGCGCACAGGCGGTCATGAGGATGGCCGGTCTGGATCCGGATGCCATGGGGCTGAGCCTTCACATGTGCAAGGGCGACTACTTTTCCGTGCGCGGGCTCAAGCGCAATATGGTGCGCTCTCTGGTTTACCCGGCGCCGGGACGCGATCTGGCGGGGCTGGGCATCCATACCGTCGTGGATCTGGGGGGCGGTCTCAAACTTGGGCCGGATGCAAAGTACGTGGATACCGAAGACTATACGGTGGATGGGTCGCTTGCGAAGACCTTTTGCGAACGGGTGCGACCTTTCCTTCCATTCCTTGATCCTGAAGACCTGGCGCCGGATACGAGCGGCATAAGGCCGAAACTTTCCGGACCGGGCCAGCCTGCGCGCGACTTCCACATCGCCCACGAGTTTTCCGCTGGCGCGCCGGGCTTCTTCAACCTCGCCGGCATCGAATCGCCAGGGCTTACCGCCAGCCCGGCCATCGCCCGCATGGTGGCCGACATGGTTGGCGATTTCCTGGCCTGATTCTCCCTCGTATGCGCCCTTCTCGCAAAGTACCGTACCGGGCGATGGCATCGCACGAGTTCCGCGCCGGTCGCGCATCGCGTCCTGGGAGGAACCCGGACGCTACCTGGGTCGCCCGGCGGTTATCCGGCCATCATTATTGGAGCGAGCCTGGTACCACGCTTGTGAACCGGTCGCGATGTCTCCGGGCGAGAGGGAGATTTGCGCGGCGCGGCTGGGGGGCTTACACCGGCTCTTCAGAGGGAACCCGCTCCCGCCCGGATTGTGTTTTTCGCGGTTTTCAGAGGCTATCCGAAAACCTGTCGCAGCGAAGCTTACGGCCCTGCGATCCCAGCTTCGCGACGGGAAGTTTTTGGATTAGGCTCTTACCCCAGGCATCTTTCAGAGAGCGGCGGAGGCAAGCCTGCGAGTACCCTTCCGCATCCGTCTGTCGCGCCCTCTCCGACGGCCGCTCCTGCAGATCCACAGCGCGACCGGCTCCACGCTTGTTGCGCACCCTCCGGCGGCACAAGGCAGCCGTTTCCTTGCGGAGATGCCGCAGGCCGATTTACATTATCCGCGCGGCGACCGGCGGGAGGGCGGTGAAGGGACACCGCCGGGCCGCGACGCTCAAGGTTTGGAAGGATCGGCGGCTGGGCGCGGCGGGCGACGGCGTTTCAGGCCCCTTCCGGCGATGCCGCGAGGATCGGAGGCACAAGCGGGTGAAACCGGACGACATCCTGCGGGAATTCGTCAGGCTTTCGAACGAGTTCGGGCGCGATCCGCGCCAGGTGCTCGCAGGCGGCGGCAACAGCTCCGCCAAGGCCGGCGACGGAACCATGTGGGTTAAGGCCAGCGGGAAATCCATGGCTGAGATGGGGCCGGCCGATGCCCTGCGGATGGACCTGGCGAAGGTGCTCGCGACGCTGGACGATCCGGAACTTGCCGGCGGCGGCGAGGAGACGGAGGTCCGGCTTGCTGATCGGCTTATGGAGGCGCGCATCTCCCCGCCCGAGGCCGCGATGCGTCCATCGGTCGAGACGATACTGCACGCCCTGATGCCGCAAAGGTACGTGATGCATACTCACCCGGAGGCCGCCAACGCCATTACGTGCGCAAAAGGCGGCAGAAAGGCGTTCGAGCGGCTCGACTTCGGTCCCGGCGCGCTCGCCGCTTGGCTCGATTTCGCCGATCCCGGCCTGCCACTGGCGAGGGCGATCCGCGGCCTTCTGGAGGAATCCGATGAGCGATGCGGCAGGACGCCGGATATAATCTTCATGGCGAATCATGGCGTGATCGTCGCCTCGGACGACCCGGGAGAGGTGCGGCGTCTGGCGCGCGCGGTGGAGAGGCGCGTCGAGTCAGCCATGCGCGGACGCCTCCCGGCTAGGCCGTTCGGCCCGCCCGCCTGCCGTCCGCCAGAACAGACCGGTACGCTCGATACGATCCCGTACATCGCATCTCTTATAAGGCGCCAGTTCGCCCGGCCAAGGCCGGTCGTCATGGCGATGGAGTCGCACGACATGGTCG
>JAOACM010000657.1 GCA_026417845.1 Planctomycetota bacterium
GTGCTTCGCCTGCTCAAAAGGAAAAAAGTGCACCTCATCGGGGCCGACATTGTCGAATTGGCTCCTGACATAGATGTCAGCAGAGCCTCGACGGCCTTCGCGGCGCGGGACATCTCGGCGAGTATGCCTCCTGGCGTTTGCCCCGGCAGATAGCGTATGTTGAAAACGGCGCGGGCAAATGCCGGGACCACGTTCGGGGCAATGCCGCCCTGAACAAGGCCCACGCACACGGAGGGCTTCTTCAGCAGGGGGTGCTCCGGAACGCCCCCTGGCAGCCAACCCTCGGTTCGTATCATAAGATCGGCCAGGGCCAGCGCCGCGTTGACCCCAAGCTCAGGCCGCGACCCGTGCGCCTGTTTCCCATGCGCCGTAATCTCCACGTCCAGCAATCCCTTCTCGGCGACTGATATCGCGGAAAGGCCGTTGGACATGTCAGGCACCCAGGCCATGTCGGCGGCCACCAGTTTCGCAGCGGTCAGGAACTCCAGCCCGGCCCCCGACCCGCACTCCTCGTCCGCCACCGCCGCCGCCAGGAATGTGCCCTTGAGCAATTTCTCCACGTTCTTCAGGTAGTCGCACGCGCAGAGCGTGCCGGCCAAGGCCCCCTTGTTGTCCAGCGCGCCGCGACCGTAAATGAATCCGTCGCGCTCGATCCCCTCCAGCGGCGGCATGGTCCATCCGTCGCCCGCGGGTACGGTGTCCAGATGGCACGGCACGAAGACGCGAGGCGCACCGCCGGAACCGACCCGGCCTATGACGTTGCTCCGCCCGGGTTCCTTTGCGTGCGTTTCGTACGGTATCCCCCTCGCCGCAAAGAATTCCTCTACTATTCTCCCGGCGCGGTGCTCGTTGCCGGGCGGGTTCGTCGTGTCCTCGCGGATCAGAAGTTTGAGCAGATCCGCGGCCATCGCGCGGCGGTTTTCCATCTCGCTAAGTATCGCGGACGTATCAAATCCCATATGAAGTCCTTTCGCCGGGACGCCAAGTACTCCTCAGGGGCGCAATCTCCGATCTTCGACACTGGACCGGCCGCTGCAGCGCAGAGACCGGTTGCCGAACCGGGTAGCATCCATGCCATCGCCCGGATTCCGCCCCGGGCTCGGTTCGCACCCGGCACGAAGACTGGCGCCACCGCAGCCGGCGCAGAGGCCGGGCGCTGCCGCCGGCCGGCCTGACGCAACGCGGCAGGCTCCCGCTACGCCTCCATGAAATAGTAACACAACATATGGCCGATTATCAGGTGCAGGTCTTCTATCCTGCCCATGTGGGAGGACTTCGCGACGATCGGCAGGTCGGCGATCTCCCTCAGCTTCCCGCCGGGGAACCCGGTCAGGCCGACGGTACGGCAGCCGATCCCCTTCGCGTATTCGACGGCGCGGAGGACGTTCGGCGAGTTGCCGCTGCCGGATACGGCTATGACCAGGTCGCCCTTTTCTGCGAAGTTCTTCAATTGCTCGACGAACACCGATTCGTACCCGATATCGTTGCCCAGCGCCGTCACCCAGGGCACGTTGTCGGCCAGCGACATCACTCTGAAGCGCCTGTCCCGGCCGAGCGATGCGCCCTTGCCGAGGTCTACGGCGATGTGCGACGACGTGGCGGCGCTCCCCCCGTTGCCCAGGACGAATACGCGGCGGTCTCCAGCGCGGGCCTCCTCCGCCAGGGATATCAGTTTTTCGATGGCGGCAAGGTCGAGCGCATCCATGGCCGACCTCAGGTCGCCCAGGTATCCGATCAGAAACGCGCGTATTCCTGCCATGCTGAACCTCCCCTCGGCGATGCTCCGGTTCCTTCAGTTAGAGCCTGCCTCAAAACCTCCCGGATGAAGCTGGGCGGACCCGGCGGAATGCTTTGAACGGCACGCTGGTTTTGGACAGGCTATCAGCGGACTTCCGTTCGCCTGGGCATTCCTACGACCGTCCCCCTTAGAGCCTGTCCGAAAGCCTCCAAGCGGTTGGGCTGGACTCCGCAGCAACCCCGGGCGCCGCAGGAGTTTTCAGATAAGCTCTCGTCACCATGCCTCCTCCCTGCCCGCGGCGATCGCAGAGGGCAGGCG
>JAOACM010000658.1 GCA_026417845.1 Planctomycetota bacterium
AGATGTGTATAAGAGACAGGGTATGAGCGGTACTCGATCGTATTGCCGGCGGGATGCGCGACCAGCTCGTACAGCTTCCCGCGCACGCATATGACCCGCGAGAGCAGCGAGGGCGGATGCCCTTCAACCAGAAGAGAATCCGACCCGTAGCCGTCGAATCTGCCGTTGCAGTCATCGTCGAGTATCGTGACCTGCAGGCCTTCGATAGCTGCCGTCTTGGCGCATGCCCGGACGAGGCGGAGACGGTTCGGCGCACCGGCGGGAACCAGGATGAACTCATACCGGGTCTTCGTACCGTCGTGGAAGGAAAACTCGCATCTGACCGGTCCGAAGCCCTGAGGCGACCGCAGGAAGACCTCCCCTTTCTCCTTCTCCGAATCCCCATCCAGATCAACCCACAGCTCGTCCCCATTCAGGGCGGCGGACGGCACGCGTTCGCCGTCGATCTGGATGGGCAGGTTTATCCGATCACCCTTTTCAGGAAAGACCACCTCGACCCGCTGGGCCGGATCCAGCAGACCGGGCGTTTCGACGGCCATCGGCTGCGGGAGCGGCAGATAACGGGTCTCGACCTTCGTGAAAGGTTCCCCCTCCTCCTGCCGGGCCGGCGCATCTCCGGCCGCAAGCAGCGGTGCAAGAAGAAGAGATGCCGGAACCAACACCCTGAGGAAATGCTGCGTCCGCATGAAAACGCGCTCCCTTTATCCAACGCGCGATCTGCGCCCCCATGCGCGCGACGCGTCCCGCCTCCGGTCCGTGGCGGATCGCGCTTGGCCTCGGCGGGAAAACGCTCGGATGATGCGCGCGCTACGCCCGCCCAGACGTCGTCCGACGGTATAACCGTTTGCCGTGCCATATATTGCGGGCGCATCCGCCGTTAGAGCCTGTCCCCAAACCTCCGGCGCGGAGCTTATCCGCTCAGCGATCCCCACTGCCCGCGGGGAGAGTTTTTTGGGATAGGCTCTGATGGCGCCATTGCTGCCCTGCCCGGCCTCACCACTGACAGGACAGCGACCGCAATCCGAACGCAGCAAACAATTACCTGACAGTACCGTCGCCGAACAGCGTTTTGCCGCAACTGGTGCGGCCGACGTGGAACATCAGGAAATCGTTCGCGTCGCCGAACCTTCCCTTCCTGTATCTGATCTCCGCCGCGCATTCGGGGCATCGGCATTTCCCATCCTTCAGATTTATCGAGGAATCCGTAAGGTAACCGGCATCGAGCATCTCCTTCAGCGAATCGGGAATATGTCCGTCCCGGTTCCTGCGCCACGCAGCGACCGCCTTATATAAGTTCGACATGAGATCCGCGCAGGAGGCGGGAGGATCGGCCAGTGCAACTGCCGGACGCGCTGCGGGGACCTTCTCCGTTTCCCCTCCGGCCGCCGGTTTCTTGTCCAGTGGACGCTGGATGAAAGAAGGCCGCGGATCGGCGAGCGGTTCTCCCACCACTCTGGCGGCGGCAGCCGCCTCGTCCGCGGGCATATTTGCCTTCAACAGATCCGGCCTTTCCACGGCCTCCCGGATCCACTGTTCAAGTATACTGTCCGGCTCCGAATCCGTTCCTCCTGCGGCTTCCCTGCCCCCTCGTCTGTTTCTGGCTAGCAGTTGCCTGGCGGCGGCGAACCATGTCAGGGAGAGGTCGAACTCGCCGGCGCGACGGAAGAATTCGCCCGTCAGGTATGCCGCGGTCGCGACGTCGGCGCCGCCGAGGCGGGAGCCGACGAGGGCCGTGCGCAGATGGGATGCCGCGCGCCGGAGATAATTCTGCTCCCTGTCAAGCATCGCCCGCCGTTTCTCAATCTCCTTTTCCATCCGACCGACCTGGTCCTTGAGATAGCCGGCGTTCGGTCCCTGCAACTCTTTCACCCTGGCCGCCGGGATATGCGCAACGGCCTTCGAAAGCCATTCCCTCGCCTCGGCGATATCGCCGAGGCGGTCGGCACAGGCGGCAAGGTGTACGTAGAGGCTGTCTCTTATACACATCTGACGCTGCCGACGA
>JAOACM010000659.1 GCA_026417845.1 Planctomycetota bacterium
CGACTACCATCTGCAGCGGCGCGCCCGGATGGGATAACAGTAGCGCTGGCACAAATTGGTCCGCTCTGCCCGCTGCGACACCACATATGGGCACGGCGGACAATTACACGATATCGCTTCAGAAACGCGGCCGCGGTCGGCGAACAGGGAGGTGCCGATCGGACGAGACCGGCACCCTCCGCCCTCATTCGTCACGGCAGCGGAATGCTGGAAAGCAGGCCCGCGAGGAACTCCGCGACGCCCGGGACGAAAACGACGACAGCGGCGGCAGCAGCCGCGGCGAGGACAGTCAAGACCGCTAGAACTGCCAAGGTCATGCGCCGGGAGGCGACTGGATCGCGGCCGCCGGAAGGTTCGCCGGGCGCGATCAGTCCTTCAGATACCATGCCGGCCTCCAGCGCCCCCAGCAATTCTCTCGCGGAAGAGAACCTGGCGTCCGGATCGAGACGGAGCGTCCTGTCTATTATATCGGCGAACCATGCGGGTATATCCGGGCGAAACCGGGCTAATGGCGGCGCGCCCGTAACCATCAGGTTATGGAGGAACGTCGCGTAGTTAGCCCCCTCCACGGGAAGCCGGCCGGCGAGGGATTCGAATATCGCGGAGCCCAGGCTGTACTGATCAGACCTCGAATCGGACGGCTTGCCTTCGCACTGTTCGGGCGCCATGTATCCGATCGCATCGAGCGTGAGCGGCGCCGCGGCCCTGGCCGCTGCCTGTCCGACCACGTGATGGAAACCGACGTCGGCGAGCTTCACCTCTCCCCACGGGGCGATCAGGATGTTGCCCGGTTTGATATCGCGATGGGCGATGCCCCTTTCATGGAGAGCAGCCAGCGCCGAGGCTGCCTGGCGCATGATCGAGGCGGCTTCCTGCCATGGCAGGGCGTGATTCCGCCGCGCGGCATAGGCGGAGAGGTTTTCTCCGGCCACGTATTCCGCCTCCGCATAGAAAAACCCCTTCGCATTCCCGAACTTTCCGGCCCTGACGATGTTCGGATGCCCGATAGCGGATGCCGCCGAAGCTTCGGTCTGGAACCTCTCCCATGCGTCTCCGCCAGTCAGCAGAGCCTCCCTGATTACCTTAACGATCAAACGTTCGCCCGTGGTAATCTTTTCCGCCAGGAAAACGCCTCCCAGCCAGCCTCCAAGGGCGGTAAGCAGGCGGTAATCGGCGAGGATATCGCCCTCGCACAGCGGCACCGCACGGAAACCCGAGTCGCGGCTTTTCAATGCATCGGCCGGCAGCCGGCGGCCGGCCGGTTCGGTCTTTTCGGGGGCGCTCGAAACAGCGGTATCGGCTGCAGGTACATCCACCGGAGCGGTCGTCGGAGGAGACATCCGGGCCGGGTGTCCGCCAGACGATGTTGCTGGCGCCAGATTGCCCGGGGTCTCCATGCCGGCGGCGGACGGCACGGCCGCGCTCCCGGTCCGCGTCGGCGGTGGCGGAGAGGCTGTTTGCGGCGAGACGTGGGAAGTCCATGCCGCCGGTGGCTCAGGACCAGCCGCGACCGCGCCGGATCCGGTAGCTGGTCCGGCGATGATCGTTCTTGCAAAGGCCTCCTGATCGTAAGACTTGTCCGCCTTGGCTCCGGCTGGAGGAGGGGGAGCCGCCTGCGGCGGGGAGGCTGCCGGCGTCGCGAGGGCCGGCTTCCTGTCCGCCTGCTCGTGCGGGATTCCTTCACGCAACGTCTCGGCCGGGATGGCTATGCTCATTTCCGCCTGGGGCGCCACCTGGACAGGGACGCATCCAAGCGGAGGAGCAGCCGGTCCTACAGGCCTCTCTCCCGCTTCCATTCCGGCAGGCCGGGCCGTCGCACAGGGAAGGATGGTGGATGCCTCAGCCCGGTTGCCGGCTTTATGAGGCGGCGGCTTTCCTGCTGACGGAGGCGGCGGGGTGATGATGGACATCTCGACGGGGCTTATTGTACCCCCCGGCGCCTGACCGGCCGGCGGCTGGAATGCCCCCGGCAGGTTATCCCTCCTGACGGCGACAGTCATCAGACCATCGGAGCGCGGGGGCAGCACGGCGGGGGGGGGAGACTGGGCTGCC
>JAOACM010000660.1 GCA_026417845.1 Planctomycetota bacterium
GTTCCTGGCCTCCCACGGCGACTGGCACCTCCGCGTCTACCGCACGCCCGCCGGTCTGCGCCTGATGGCGATGCACCGCACGTTCGATCCGGACGAGCCGGAGGTTTCCGAATTCTTCGAGGCGCTCGGCACCGACCCGGTCTATGCAAGGATGTGTTTCAGGCAGAAATGCTTCCGGGCCCGCGTCAGCCCGAAGCCGTGGCGGATAGGCATCGCCGGGCACATACGGCCCAGCCGGGGAGTCTGGCCGGTGGACGCCGATCGGTTGCCGGAGCGGCGTAGGTGGATCGAAACCTACGAGGACGCGGCGCGCGCCTACGCGGCCTGCCGTTACCTCGAGTCGGCTGGAAGCGGTCCGGTGAACGCCAGGGCGCGGGCCGTGCAGACCGTCCATGACGATCTGTGCCGGGCGGAGAGCGACCTGCCGATCGCCTGAAGCGGCCGGAAGCGATACGGGGGAAGCGTCCGGTCGGGCGGGAGGGCGCGACGGCGTCCGCCGCAGTCAGGCGCTGGGGATGTCCGTTTGACGCCCGGCCTTTCCAGCACGCGCGCGGCCGCCCCGGCTGTCGCCGCTCTCCTTCTACAAGGGAGGGAGAGGCTGATGCGGGGGGGGAACGGCAAACGCTCGCGACGCGGGCTTCGGGACGTCCGGCGCCGACGGTCCGCGGGGCCCGCTGGCGGCCGGAGGGCCGGGATACATGGGAGGCGGGGAACCATGGGGCGCACGGCCTGGATTACGGGAGCGGTGACGGTCATGGGTACGGTTTCCTGGGCGGCGGAGTGGATTCCGAAGATCGCTCCGGATGAGCGGGCCGTCAGGAGCGGTCTGTATATAGCGCCGCGCCAGCCGGCGAAAAACGCCAGGGTCGAGTTTACGGTGACGGAGCCTTCGGGGATAGCGCGCAGGTCGTGGCCCGTGCGGGGCGGGCTGCCGATTTTCCGTGGGGAGCTGGCCGATCCGAAGGCGATCCGCCTGCTCGACGGGGAGGGGCGCGAGGTCCCCGTCCATGGGAAGATAACGGCGTTCTGGCCGGAGAAGACGGCGAAGTTCCTCTGCGTTGATTTCCTGACGGATATCGGCGCGGGCGAGACCAGGAAATTCGCGCTGGAATACGGTACGGAGGTCCGGCCGTCGGCGGCGGGCCGGGTCGCGGTTTCGGAGAAGGGCGGCGGGGAGATCGAGGTTTCGACGGGGGCGGCCGTATTCGTCTTCCGGACGGGCGCGGATTTCCTCTCCGTGGCGCTGAAGGATCCCGCCGCGACCTTCCGCGCGACCGGCCGCGCGACGGTATGCAGGGACGAGAAGGGGAGCGATCCGAAGGTCCTCCAGCTGACGATAGACGAGGCGCGGGTGACGGAGTCCGGGCCGGTGCAGACGACCGTGCATCTGCTCGGACATTACGGACCCGATAAATCGGGGCCGGCGGCGCAGGGCAACGAGGAGACCTGGAAGTACCCGGCGTCGCTGCATTTCAGGATATACGGCGGCACGGGGCACGCGTACGTCGAGCACTGCTTCGGATACAACGGCGACGTGTTCTCGGAGTTCGTTCAGAGCTACGGTCTGGCGGTGACGGCCGGGCCGGGGCGGGAATTCCGCTTCGGTCCCGACGCGGCGTCGGAGGCCGTCCTGCCGGCGGGATCGCGCGTATGCCAGTACGCGCACGACAGGTGGAGCATCCCCGGGGAGGAGGAAAAGGCGGGAAAACGGATCGGAGGCTGGGCGGCCATCGTCGGCGGCGGCCCCAGGGCGCTGGCGGCCGTGCGCGAGGCGTGGCAGAACTGGCCCGTCGCGTTCTCAGCCGGCAGGGACGGGACGCTCCTTGTCGAGATGCTGGGGGAGATGCCCGGCCGCGCGCTGGACCTGCGCTACGAGGCGAAGGACAGACAGAACGAGAAGATACCCTCGCACTCGATGTTCTTCGGGGACAAGCTGACGCTCTACTATTCCGGCCCGGACCATAAGATGCGCGGTCAGGCGAAAGGCGTGCGCAAGATACACGAGCTGCTGTCTCTTATACACATCT
>JAOACM010000661.1 GCA_026417845.1 Planctomycetota bacterium
GCGTCTCCGAGAGCCTGGCGCCGGCCATAAGGCAGCGGTATCCCGGGGCGGAGTATAACCGCGAGGGCCGGACGATCGCGATCGGGAAAGCCAGGCCGGTCAGGGGCGTCCTGCCTGTCGGAATCGTTACGGCGGGGACATCGGATATCCCTGTAGCCGAGGAGGCGCGCGCTACCGTGGAGGCCTTCGGGCATCCGGTCAGAACTCTCTACGATGTCGGCGTGGCGGGGATACACAGGCTGCTGGCCGCAGCGAAGCAGCTGCGCGGTTTCGGGGTCATAATAGTCGCGGCGGGCATGGAGGGGGCGCTGCCGAGCGTGATCGGCGGCCTTGTAGACAGGCCGGTGGTGGCCGTGCCGACAAGCGTCGGATACGGGACGAGCTTCGGCGGGATCGCCGCGCTGCTGGGCATGCTGAACACCTGCGCACCGGGCGTGACCGTCGTCAACATAGACAACGGCTTCGGAGCGGCCGTGGCGGCTGTCCGGATAAACTCCATGAGGATGGGTTTGCGCAGATGAGAAACCGCGGGGCGCGCAGACCGGGAAAGGCGCCGGCCGCCAGAGGAGACGGTCGCCGCTGCGGCGCGGCCCGGACCGGCGGCGGAAGCGGCGCCCCTGTCCCGGAAACTGCGCCTGGTTGTCCGCTGTCCGGTGCAGCCTCCGGCGCGCCACCCGGGGCGGAAGCCGCCGAAGTATTCGACATTCCCTCCCTCCCTCCGCGCCGGCGCGATTCGCACAAGGGCACTTTCGGCCACCTGCTGATCGTGGCCGGCTCCCGCGGCATGGCCGGCGCGGCCTGCCTGGCGGCCATGGGCGCCCTTCGCGGCGGCGCGGGGCTGGTGACGGTCGCCGTCCCTGAACCGATATGGGACATCGTCGCCGGCAGGATACCCGACGCCCTTACGGCAGGCCTCCCGGCAGGAAAAAGCGGCGCCATCTCCAGGGAGGCGGCGGATGCCGTCCTCGAACTGTGCCGTGGCCGGGACGCTCTCGTGATCGGCCCCGGAATCTCCGCCGATCCGGATGCCCGGGAGGCGGCGGCGCGCATCGCCGTCGGGGCGCCGCTGCCCTCGGTGCTCGATGCCGATGCGCTGAATGCCATGGCCGGCCGCTGCAGGGATATCGGCTCGCGTCCCCCCGCATCCGATGGGTCGGGCGGCGCTGAGGCGGCTGTCCCGGCGCGCGTCCTGACCCCCCACCCGGGCGAAATGGCCCGGCTCCTGTCTCTGACGGCGGAAGAGGTGCAGCGCGACCGCGTCGGATCTGCGATCTCGGCGGCGCGTTTCGGACGTTGCGTCGCGGTCCTGAAGGGATACAAATCCGTCGTGTCCGATGGCGCGAAGTTTTTCGCGAACCGCACCGGCGGACCGGGCATGGCAAGGGGCGGATCCGGCGACGTGCTGGCCGGACTGATCGGCGCCCTGCTTGCTCAGGGACTGGATGTCTTCGATGCGGCCTGCCTGGGCGTATACCTGCACGGGCTGGCCGGAGAAACGGCCGCGGCAGAACTTACGGAGGAGGGGATGACGGCCTCCGATATCGCCGCTTTTCTGCCGAAGGCGTGGAGGAAGTACAGGGAGATGGGGGAGGGACGCCGGCTGCGGCATCCGGGCGGCTGAAATCCCTGGCATAGGCTTCCGGAGACAGCAGGCTTCAGGAAAGTTGACCGGGGGCCTGTCCGGGAACCTGCCGCCGCGGAGCTTACGGCTCTGTGCGATCCCTGATTCGCCACAGGAAGCTTCCGGAACAGGCTCCAGGGGCCTGTCCGGAAACTTCCCGGCGCTCAGGGTTTCCGGAGCGACCCGCCCAGCCGTTCCGGAGGTTTTTGGACAGGCTCCAAAAGGAGGCAATCGCGACATGACCGCCAAGACGCTGGACGGTCTCGACAGAGACCGGCTCGTTCACATGCTCAGATTGATGATGCGGATCAGGCATTTCGAAGACAGGGTCTTCGAACTGCTGGGAAGGAACGTGCTGACCGGGGCAAGCCACGTCTACGCCGGGTCGGAGGCGGTCGCCGTCGGCGCGTGTTCGGCCATCACCG
>JAOACM010000662.1 GCA_026417845.1 Planctomycetota bacterium
TGCTGACCGAGCTGGTCGGCGCCCTTCTCGGGCGGTTCTTTTTCGAACGGAAATTCGGGAGGGAGAAGTGGAGGAAGTACGCGCCGGTAATCCTGGCCGGCTTCGCCTGCGGTCTCGGGCTGATTTCGATGGGCTCGATCGGGGTGGCACTGATCGCGAAATCCACCACGACGCTGACTTATTGAGGTGATCCAGGTGGCGGATCCGTTGGATAACGGGACGGAGTCGGGGAACCGCGGAGAGAGCGGTGCGGGCGGTGGCGGATGCCCCGGGAAGGAATCCCAGGGGGCTTCCGCGGCCCCTGTTTCCATCGGCGGCGCGGCGGGGGCGGCTGTTGGGAGCGGATCGGGAAACGTGGGCGATCCGGGAGGCGGTTCCCCGAGAACGCTCAGGATCGGCTGGCCCGCTTTCGCGGTGGCGATGGTTCTGTGCGTCGCCCAGGCCTTCGCCACGCTCCTGGCATGCAATTACTTCCAGGTCTACCCGACAAGCACGCTGATACCTATACTGACCTTCGCCGTTTTTTTCTTCCTGCTCTTTATCGTAAACCCCCTTTTGAAACGGATACATCCCAGATTGCCGCTCAACGGGGCCGAACTGGTCGCGATTTTCGCCTCGATGGCGGTCACATCCGGCATTTCGACATATGGCCTTGTGGAGCAGCTCGTGCCGATAATGGCCGCCCCGTTCAACCCTGATTGGAATATCCCGCAGCGGGGATGGGACAGGGACGTGAACCCCCATCTCAATCCCAGGTTGTACTTCGGAGGCGAGGCGGTTGACGCCGGGATAAGGATCGAGACCGCGATCGCCCCGTTCGATCCCGGGTCCCCGGCCGGGCAGGCTGTGGCGAGGGCGCTCGCCGCGGGGAAACCGCCCGATGCCGATGTGGAGGCGTTGCTTTCCGGCCGGGCGCCGTTCCGCGAAAGCGAGGTACGCGAGGCGGTTGAATCCGCGCGGCGGACGATAGGGGCCGAGGCGGACTGGATGCGCTACCAGTCGAAGAGATGCCTTGAGCGCGCCGCCGAGGCGGAGAGGCTGAGCGCCGGGGCCGGGCGGAGGGCCATCGAGATATGGGAGCGCGCGGCCGGGGGGAGAACCGATGGAGGTGACGGCCCAGGAGAATACCTCCGGAGGGCCGACGAGTGGCGCAAGGGTGTTCAGGACTGGGCCAGGGAAGCAGATGCCATCGTAGCGGCCTCCTGCGAGGTTGAGGTCGCGCGGAGGGCGATGCTGATATCCATGGCGCCCGTGGTGGCGGAAGCGGAGAAGGCTGCCAGGGTCATAGCTGAGGCCACTATGAAGAGGGAGGCGGCCGACAAGCTCCGCGCCGCGTCCGGAGACAGGGAACTGAAGGCCGCAGGTCTGGATGCACTGGCGGCTGCGCTGGACGATCGGGCGGTCTCCGCCGCGATGGCCGCCGCCAGACGGAAGCTGGAAGCCATGGCGGCCGAACTGAGGGCGCGGGCGGAGGCGTGCGAAAAGCTGGCGGCGGAAAAGGCCGGGAAGATGGATGAGGGCGGAGCGCAGGAGGCCGAGGCGCGCCGCTTCGTCGAGGCGGCCGGGATCTGCCGCTCTTCGGCCGCCCGCTGCGAATCTCTTGCTTCGGCCCTGCCGGCCGGACCGCCGGATGGCGAGGCCCTGAAGAAACTGACCGAAGCCGCGAGCACCTGCCGCCGGATAGGCGCCGACAAGGTCCTGGCCTTCCGCCAGGGCGTGGAGAGGGACCAGTCCCTTCTCAGGGACGTGCCGTGGCTGGACTGGGCACGCCCGGTCGGATACTGGCTGATCTTCATTGCCGGAATATACGGGATATTCTACTTCCTCTCTTCCGTCCTCTATGACTACTGGGCACACAGGGAAAAGCTGATATTCCCGCTGGCGCGGCTGCCTCTGGAGCTGCTGCCGAAGTCGGGGAACGGAGCGATCCCGGAAATCGTCAAGACTCCTCTGTTCTGGGTCGGTTTCCTCCTGGCCTTCCTCCCGCTCACATGGAACGTGGCCGTGAGCGCCGGACATATCAGGGGACTCGGCCCGATCC
>JAOACM010000663.1 GCA_026417845.1 Planctomycetota bacterium
ACTGAATCTTGCAGTCTGTCCAGAAACTTCCCGTAGCGGATCAGAGAGCGCAGAGCCGTAAGCTTCGCGACGGCAGGGTTCCGGATAGGCTTCAGGCTCTCTATCATGAGAGCCGCCACGAGCCGGGCGATGGGCGCGCGCGCTGCCTTTTGGTGCTTTGATTTTGCGGACATTTGCGGTCTAATGGGTGCCATGGATAACTGGCAGGAAAAGAGGCGGGCGGTCAGGCTGCGCGTTCCGAAGGGACGCGTGACGCTCGTTTACCCCCCCGCTCCCGATCTGAAGCCGCCGCAGTGGGCCGTCCGCTCCGATATCGTTCCCATCAAATTAGTCTTTGGTCTGGAGGACATAAGCGAAGGCGGCATGAAGGTCTCCTGCACCGTCGAGGAAAGCACGCCGGAGATACTCCAGGAAGCCGCGAGGCTGATGCATGTCGGGGCCTGGGTGGAGAGCGAGCTTTCCATAGAGGGGATCGTCGAGTCGTTCAGGGCTTTGTGCGAAGTGCGGACGTGCGAACTTCAAGCCAACGGCGCGATCCTGGCGGTCGGGCTGCGCTTCGAAGGGCTTGACGAGATCCAGAAGGTCCAGGTCCGCCGGTACATGATGAACCTGGCCAGGCTCAAGGTATCAGGGATGACGGCGGCGCGCCTGCCCCCCGCGCCGGCGACGCCGCCGGGGGGCGGGCCGGCCGGGGCGCACGCGGCCGCGCCGGCCGGAGCCGGTAAGGCGCCAGTCGCGGCTGGGGCCGGGCGCGGGCGGCCTTCGGATATACGTCCCGATGCCTTCGGCTGGTCGAAGCCCGATGCCGCCGCAAGGGTGGGCGAGGGACCAGGCGCCGCCGGCGATGCTCCATCTTCCTCGCCCAGCCCCCCTGTGCCAACGGTATCGCCCGCCGCGCCCGCTCCCCCGCCGCCGAAGCCTTCTGCGCCTCAGGCCGTCCCGTCTTCCGGACCGGGCGCTGCCGTGCCGGTCCCGGGAACTCCCATGTTCGATGCGCGGCCGGCGCCGGAGATCCCCGTGACGGGGCGCAGGGCCCGCCTCGGCGATCTCCTTGTCGCGGAGGGAAAGCTGAGGCCAGAAGACCTGCTCAGAGCGCTGGCGGAAGCCCGCAGATCGCGCGAGCGCATAGGCCGCGTGCTGGTCAGGATGGGCCTGGTGACGGGCTACGACATAGCGGTGGCGCTCGGCAAACAGTTCGGTTTCCCGGCTGTGGACATTGAGAAGCTCGTAATCCAGGACGAGGCGTTTCGCGCTATATCCCCCCTGATGATGCACAAGTATCGCGCCGTCCCGTTCGCGACGGAAAAGGGGCGCCTGAAACTGGCCGCCTCGTATCCGCTGAAAGAGAAGGATATCGCCGCCATAGCTGAAGAGGCCGGGAAGGCCGTGCAGGTGTACATGGCGGACGAAGAGTACATCGCCGTCCTGCTGCGCACGAAGGCGGCCGTCGGGAGGACGACGACTGGATCCCGCGCGCCGAGGTTCCGCATAACGCTGCCGGTGCGCTTCCTGGTCTGCGACCGCGATGGCAGCCCGATAGACGAGTTCCCGCGGGACGGGGTTACGATAGACGTGAGCGAGAGCGGTTTGCTCATCCAGGGGCCGGCGGCCGGCGGGTTGTCCCCGGGCACTGTCCCGCCGGAAAATCCGAAGACCATGAGGGTCGCCATTACGTGGCGCCACGCTCAGATCAGGGCGCTGTGCGGAATAGTGTCGGTTCTGCCGGCCGAGATGGGGCATTTCAAATACGCGCTCAGGATAGAATCGCTCCCGGATGAGGACGGGCGGCTTCTGAAGGAAATGTGCATATCGGCAGGCGTGAGCAGATCGGGGTTCTGATCTGGGGCGGCGCGCGGCGCGGGCGCGCCCCAGGCATAAGACCTGTCTAAAAAACTTCCCGCCACGAAGCCGGGATCGCAAAGCAGTAGGCTTCACGGCGGCAGATTCTCAGGACAGCCCCCAGACTGCGCGCCTTTCGCATGTTCCACATCGTTCCGGATGCCTCTCGACAGGTCCCGGAAGATCGCGCGCGGCGGGAG
>JAOACM010000664.1 GCA_026417845.1 Planctomycetota bacterium
AGATGTGTATAAGAGACAGATACCGGCGTGGACCCCTCCGAAAAACCTCGGGCGCAGACCGTAAGCCACCATTGGCTGGACTTCGGGCTGTTCCACCCGAACCCTAATCCCTGGGAGGGATCCACAAAGCCGACCCCCATGCCCCACAATGCGGACCCCAGCCCGATCTTGTAACCCTGCCAGTTCTCGCATCGGAAATGCGAATGCACGGCCCAGCGAACCGCGGCTTTATCCACGCCGGCCGTGATATCGTCCATGGCCTGCTTCGAGGGGCGGGCGTCGCCGATGAGGCCGAACAACAGCGATTTTTCCAGCCCCCGCTTCCTGAGCAGGGCGATGAAGCCGTCGGTGGCTTTCTTCCAGAAGGCCGCGGCTTCAGGCGTGCCCCAGGCCGGGCCCGTCCGGGGAAACAGCGCGCCGGTCTTCGGATCCACAACCGTGATCAGTATCTTCTTGTCCCAGATGCGCCCGCCGCCGAGGTCGGCATGGCCGGCGCTCTCCGCCGGCTCCCAGCAGCAGAAGATGATCGCGGGGATCCTGCCCAGCCGCCTGACGGCCGCGTCGAGATATTTCTCGACGATCGAAAAATCGGGGGTCAATTCGCCTTCGTCATCCGCGATCCAGCGCAGCATCGCGTGTTCGTTGCCGAAGTGCGTCCGCCGGACGGCGGTGATGAAAAGAGTCTTGCAGCCGATCTCGTTCAGAAGACCGAACGTGCGGTCCAGCAGCCGGAAGTGTTCCTCCGACCACATCGGCACATTGTAGGCCATGGCCAGCGATTCGGGAGACTGAATGTAATCCATCATCGTATGGTACTCTCCGATCGGCGGCAGGGTCCAGTTGGCCACGTAGAGGCTTACCGGTATATCGCGGGCCGCCGCGTTTCCCGCCTCCACGCGGATCGCGCCCAGGTACTCGCCCGGCGTGGCGTCGGCCGGAACGCGAACCCTCAGCCAGACCGGCGCGAAGGAAACGCCCCGCCGGGGATCCACGGCGTATTCCGCCAGCGGCGCATCCTCCAGCATGTCGCCGCCCTCTACGAACCGCAGTTCGACGGATTCCGCCGGGATAGAACCCTTCTTCTCCCTGTGGGCGAGAGCGGACGGTTTGGCGGACAATCCGCGCAAAGGCCGGAAGTCCCCGACCGCGAACACGCCGGCAAACGTTCCGTTGCGCATCCCCACCAGCCGAACCGGCCTGGGGTCGCCAAGAGCATCCACCCAGCTGCCCGCCGCGGGGCGGTGGAGGACGTTCAGGTTCCAGACCAGAAGTTTCCCGCCCGCGGCATCGGGCGATACGGATTGCGGTGCAGGCGAACCCGCCACCGATATGGATGCCTTAATCAGGCCGAGATGTCCCCAGAAACATTCCTCCGTCAGATTAGGCTGGGTCTTCGTCCGGGCGGTCAGCCAGCGGATCGGCTCCGGAGCCCGAACGACGAGCACGGCCAGCGTGTTCGCTCCCTTGCGGAAGGCGCCGGCGGGGATCTGGAGGCCTTCGATTCTCCGAACGCGTCTTTCCCTTACGGCTTGCGCGGCAGGATCCTTGTCCTTGAGGCTGACGGCATAGCCTGCGGCGTCGAAATACGCCTCGTCCGGATACGGCTCGGCCGGGCCGGACCGGAAGATGGGACCGGCCGATTTCCCTCCCGTTCAAATAAACGGCAACCCCGCCCGCGAAAGTCGCATCCAACCGCGGGTCCGAAAGCTGGGCGGGATCTTCCACCCAGAAGCGAACGCGAGCGCAGATCGCTTTGAACTGACGTTTTCCCGTTCCTATAAACGACGGCGGGGTTTCCGTCTGCGCCCATTGACTGTCGTCGAATTCGGGTTTCGTCCAATCCTCCGGCGGCAGATCAGGCGGACATCTTCGGGGAGATGTCGAAGGCAGCAATGTATAGTTATCCTCGGGCATCCTGACCTCTTTCGGATTCTTGCCGAACCATCCGGCATCCTTGATCCTGACGTTCCCGTGAACGAC
>JAOACM010000067.1 GCA_026417845.1 Planctomycetota bacterium
AGACAGGTCCTGACGGGGGCGGCCAAGTCCGCCCTGACCAGGAAGCGGCGCATGGGATCGAGCGACTGCCTCGGCGGCGCAACCCTGGTTTCAGCGAGGCGCACCGATATGCGCTGCCGTACGGGTTCGCGCCGCGGCTTCCTGTTATTATCCGCCCGCGGATGGCTAGGGGGCCGCCGCTCCTCCACCCTTCTGGGAACCGTCACATCAGCGGGCCTGATCAGAAGTTCCGGTGCGGGAGGCGAATCCGCATCCCGTCGGAGCGATCCGATCAGGCCGAACAGGACCAGCGTCGCCGCCGCGGAGACCGCCGCGGCCGCCACGGACGAATGCGCCCGCGATGCGCGCGGACCGGCCCCGGACAGGACAATCATTTCTTCTCCGTGGCCACGTTGATGTTCCTGGCGCCGGCCAGCCTGCACTCGTCCATCACCTCCACCAGCGATCGCGTGCGGGATTCCCTGTCGGCTATTATGACGATCGGCAGATCGCGCGCCCTGAGCCGTTCCCTGACCAGAGCCCGCACGGCGGGCAATCCAACCTGCCGGTTGTCCATATAGACAGTTCCATCGGCGGCCACGGCGATCAGGATGCTCGAATCCTGGATGCTCCCGGCCGTCGCGGCGACCGGCCGGCGGACTTCAACGCCGGTCTCCTGAATCAGCGTCGAGCTGACAAGGAAGAAGATCAGAAGGAAGAAGACCAAGTCTATCATCGGAACTATATTGATCTCCGGCGTATCGCTCCTGTCCATGTATCTCGCGCCGATCCGTATCACGGCGTTTCCTCCCCCGTGAAGGATGCGATCCCCCCCGGAGATCCGCCCGAAGGCCTCCCGTTGACGGATGCGGCCCCGCAGGCCGGATGTCCGCCGGGGAGGCCCGGAAAGCCCCGAATGCTCTCCTCCGGTCCGTGCCGGAGGGCCCTTGCCACCACCCTGCGCGCCCCCTCCATGCCGGCCTCGATCCGCCTTTCCTTCCGGCGCAGCCACCGGTCGGCCAGCAGTCCCGGAATAGCTATCGCCAGGCCGGCCTCGGTTGTTATCAGCGCTTCGCTTATGCCTCTCGAAAGGAGGCGCGGGTCCGAGGTGCCCGCAGCGTGGAGGACGGAAAATACGTCCACCATCCCCGTTATCGTGCCCAGCAATCCCAGCAGCGGAGCGGCTCCGATAAGGGCATCCAGGTATTCCCGCGGCCCGGAAAGCGTCGCCGCCGCCTCGGCGGCTATCGCGTCAAGGTGATGCGGCGAGAGCGAGCCGCGATGGCCGCGGAAGAAACGGAGCAGCATTTCCGCTACGCATCCGCGTTCAGAGGCCAGCCGCGATGCGCAGGTGGCTGGCCCGCTCCTCCTGTAGAGTGCCGCGATCTCCTCCCCCAGCCTTTGCGCCGAACCTTCCATGCATCTGAGGTCCAGCCAGCGCCGGACGACGAGGAACCATATCGCCAGGCACACGGCCAGCAGAACCCACATGACCGGACCGCCGGCTTCAAACGGATACGCTATTGTCCTCATATGGCTTCGTCGTCCCGGCGCACGCGAACCGCCCAGGGCAGGACGGACCGGATGGGAAGGCGTCCGCGTCGGCCTCTCCTCGCTAGGCGCGCCCCCCCAGATCGCGTTCCGTAAGGCGACCAACATCCCGCCATCTGCCCGCCGCGACGCGCGCGGCGCGGGCAGGGGGACATGCCACCAGCCGCGCCGTCCCCCCGCCGAACAGTTACGTTATCCGGCCGGAGATCCCCCCGCTCCGAGCGGCTACGTCTTCCCTCCCTCAGTTTTTTACCTGCGTACCCGGCGCCCCCGGACGTTCCCTGAGCGCGGCCACCAAGCCGTTCGCCACCGATTCGATCCCCGCCTTTATCGCCCGTGCCCTGCGCGTAAGCGCGGCGTGGGCAAGCAGGACGGGAATGGCTATCGCGAGACCGAATTCCGTCGTAATCAATGCCTCAGATATGCCGCCCGACAGCAATCTGCCGCTGCCGGCACCGTGGACTGTAAGTATCTGGAATATGCGTATCATGCCTGTGATCGTCCCGAGAAGGCCGAGGAGCGGGGATACGGTGGCGAAGGCCGAAAGCGCCCCCATGTGGCGATCTATGCCCGGAACCTCGGACATTACGGCCTCCTCCACGGCATCTTCCGGATCGCCCGGCGAGCCTGCCGCGTGCGTGATGCCGGCGGCAAGCACCCGGTGCGCAGGCCTCATGCGTCCGCCGGCCGCCGCCCTGACGGCAGCCATAGCGCCATCGAGGTCGCCGGCGCGCACGAACGGCAGGACGCGGGAAAGCAGATCTTCCACATTCACGCCCATCCGGCCCAGCACGACCGCGCGCTCCAGAACAGCGAGCAGCGCCAGGATGGCTATCAGGGCGAGCGGGTACATGACAGGTCCGCCCGCAGCGAACCATTCCCCCCACGACCTCTCGCGCATCCGTCTCTCCGATACGGCTCCGCTGGTTATGTCGAGCACCGCCGGCACTATCTCCCCACGGCCGGATACCGCCTCCCCGATGGCCGCCCGTTCGGTACGGTTCAGCCCTGCGGCTTCGACGTGGAAACGATCGGCCCCCGGGGGAATGGCAGCCACGCCGACCGTCGCGCCGTCGGCCGATACGAACATGCCGCCAAAGGCTCCGCACATCATGAGAGTTCCGCGACATGTGGTCCCGTTGGGGAGCACGACTTCGGCCCCGGCCATCTTCCGTATCCTCGATGCCGCTTCGAAGCACGCAAGGTACGCCCGGAACAGCATCCCGGCCGCTTCCAGAGGGCTGACCGCTTCCGCATCGTTCCCGATCCCCCGGTCAGTTCCGCCGGACCGGCCGGATCCGTCCTTTTGTGCGCCTTCTGATCTCCGGGCGCTTCCCGCGCCGCACGCCGCTCCCGCACCCGCCTCCCCTCCGCCTCCAGACTCAATCCGCTCCGGGAGTTTTCCGGCGCGAGTCTCTCCGATCGCGGAAGCACCCGCACCATCCACTGCTTCAAAAAGCCGGCGCGCGGCAGAGTCGAAGCGCTCGAACATTTCCCCGGTCGGACCGAGGCGCGCCGCCAGCGCCTGGAGATCCTTCCGGTTTTCCAGCATGACCTCCACGGCGCGTCGCAGCTCCCGTTCGTACTCCGCAATCTCGAACTCAACCTTTTCCGCCTCTTTTGCGATATCGGCCTCGCGTCCTTCCAGTCTTTCGGCTTCGTGCTCGACGCTCCTGATCTTCTCCTCGACCTCTCCCATCTCCGCTTTCAGGGCGGCCCGGTTCCCGGAGATATGCCGCCTCGCCTTCAGCAACTCCATCCTGGCGGTCTCCAGCCGCTCGCGTGCCCGCCGGCAGGCCTCTGCCATTCCGCCGCCGCCGGTGGAGGCGGAAGCAGATCGCGAATCGTCGCTGGCGCAGAGCGTCGCAGGCGCAGATATGGCGGCGAGGAAGGCGATCGGTCCGGCCGCGAAACAGATCGCCGCCGCAACGGCGGCCCGCCCAGCAGCAGGCGGGAACCCGTGGACGGGGAGCGGCGTCGCGACAGCCATATCCGTCATCGCTTCTCCTCCTCTCCCGCAACGCTCTCTTCGCTCACCGCCGAGCGGGGCAGGGGAACAACGACGATATCGGCCGCCACGTCCCTGCGCCCTACGCGCACCGCGTACCGCGCCGCCGCCTGCCATTCCTCCGGAACCAGAACCCATGCGATACCGCCCTCGTGCGCCACGGCCATCGCGCAACTCGATCCGTCCCGCGACAGGCATATTGCCCCTATGCCGCCGAGGCGCAACACCGGCATTTCGCCCGCCGCCCCGTTCAGCTTAACGCTCATCATCCGGACCTCGGCCTCCGTCCCGCGCGCGCATATCCCAAGCATGGCGTTCCAGAACGAAGCGGCCGCCTCTCCTGTCCGCTTCGTCGCCATGTCATTCTTCGCGCGGTCCAGTCCCCGGTCGCTCCACGGCCCCTCCAGCGTCTCACTCAGAAACGGCTTATCCGACAATACCGCGCACGCCTTCCCGATAGACCCCGACATCCATTTCCGCCACGCGCCAGCCTCGGCCGCGAGCGACTCCCGCTTCCGCTTCTTCCCCTCCAGCTCGCGCTCCGATTCGGAAACGCGCCTCGCCAGCTCCGCGCGGCGCCTCTCCGTCTCTTCCAGCCTGGCGCGACGCTGCGCCAGGATCGCCTTCGACTCGCGTTCCTCCGCCCTCCACTCCGCCTCTTCGCGGGCGAGCGTCGCCTCCAGTTCGCGAACCTCCTTCAGAATCGCCAGCAACGCAGCGGCGTCCTCATTCCGGACGGAAGCGCCCGCCTTGTCCGGCGACTGCCCGCCCTCTCCCGGACCCTCGCCGGCCGCCTCCGGCTTCGTCGCAGCTTTCGCGCCAGCCGCCACGCTCCTCCCCCTGAACTCCGCCATAGAAGCGGCGGCTTCCCGGCCGCGCACCTCCTCCCCCGTCCCGCCTTCTCCGATGCCGCCTTCATCGGCGGCCGGGACCGGACAAGGGCTGAAGGCAGAAAAGGCCGCGGTGAGCGCGCATGCGATAAACGCGGAAAGTCCGGTCATCCGACGGACACCCATGCGTCACGCTCCGCTATCCGTCTCTCTCAGCAGACCGACCCGACTGCCGCCGGGCGATCCGGAGGAACCGGCTCGAAATCCCGGGCGCGTGGGTCGGTCCGCGACAGGAGAAATCGTCGTGACATCGCTCACATGCCCCGCGATGCCGTACGGACAGGGCGACGCCCCGTCCGTTTGAGCAGCCGCTCCTGAGGCAACCCGCCCTCCTATGCATGTCGAACGGCGATAATCGCGCCGTTCCGGCGCGCGGTGGAGGGATCGTCCCCGTTATTTTGCCCCGCGGGAGCGACGGCGCCACCGATAAAAATAACGCGGAGTCTCAATCCCCCGCATCCGACCGGCGTGAGGCAACCGCCTTAAAAAAACCACGCCCGATCCGGGCGGCAGGGACTCGCCTTCCCTGGCCGGCGGCCGCGGCGCACGATATCAATACTTCTTCAGGTTGACGGGCGTAAATTTCTGGAGCGTGTATGCCTCGCGCAGGTACGCCGAAGCCGTTTCGCTGTCACCGGCCTTCTGAGCGGCCTCCGCCGCCTGCCGGTAATAATCGGCGGCTTCGATGGTCCGCCCCTCTCTTTTGCACTGCTCGGCCCTCTGCACAAGAGTGGCAACGGGCAGGCCGGTCTCTTCGCTCCTGCCTCTGCCCCGCTTCACGCTGCGGATGGCGTCGCCGCTGAACGCCAGGGCGAGGACCAGTATCAGAAGCAATATCCCGCCCACCGCGCACGCGTAAATGAAGGCCCTCGATTCGAGAGCGCTACCGGATCTCCCGCAGCGTTCCGACGCGCGCCCGCCGCTCTCAGCCGCAGCCCCGGCGGCCATCCGCGACGATACCTTCCTCTCGGAAGGCCTCGGCGCCGCCGTCATCAGTCTCGAAGAACCTTTCCGATCGCGGGAAACGGCAGCCGAAGGCATCGAGCGCGAGCTGTCAGAAGATCCGGCCGTCCCTCCAGTACGCCTCGACGAAGGGGAAGCTTTACGTCCGGACGCCCGAACCGATCCGCCTTTGGGCGCGTCTTTTTTATCCCCCTGTCCGACGGCACCAGGCGCTTTCCCGCTGCGGTAAAGTATTTCGCGATCCTGGTCTCCCCCTTCGGTCCCTTCGGCGCCGCCGCCCGTCCCGGCGCCTCCGGCTCCTCTGTCCGCCGGTTTATCCGCCGGCCTCTCCATCCGGGAAGGCTTGACGGCCGGGGAGGAAGGCTTGATCCCGGCTGGGGAGCCTGCACGGCGATCTGCTGCCGACGACCTGCCGGCCGATCCTGCCGGCTTTACGGAGCGGGATCCGTCGGGGCGCCCGCCCACGCTCCGGCCCCTGGAGAAGCGCTTCTGCCTGCGTGGAGGCGCCGGAGCCGTCGCCTTCGCGTCGCCTCCCATCTCACCCCCCCGGTTTGCATCTCCGTCTATATGGATCTCCCATTCTTCCGTCGTCTCTATACCGTCGCTACCGGCGCTCCCGACCACGGACACGGAAGGCTGGGTCTCAGCCTCGTTGATCGTCCCGGCCGCCGCGTTCCCGTCTTCGGTGCGCTGGTCCTGAGGTTCAACCAGCAGCGCCGAACACTCCGCGCAATACACGCGCCCCTGGATGCGGTGCGCTCTGCTCGACGATACGTCGTCAGATGGAACACGGCACCCGCACGCCGCGCAGGAAAATTCTTCCGTCATGTCCCGCTCTCGACTCCGCCCCGATATGATCGGTCTCAACCTGCCTGAAGCTTTACTATATTCGGGACGCCAGCGGAAGTAAAGCCCCCGGGACTTGAGCCCGTGCCCTTCGTGCGCGACCGGATTGTGGTGCCTTCCTAAGGCGCGTCTGGGGGGTCAGAGGAAATCCCGGCAGTCGTTCATGTCCGGAGCATCTCAGGACGGGGATTGCCTCCGGGATGCGTAACCCGACCGCGGCACCTGCACCGCCGGCAGGGGTGTATGGTCGCGCGGGGATATGCCATCAGCGGCCGGGTTTCATCCCGGAAGTATGATAGCGTCCGGGTTCTACCCCGGACGCCACAGGCGCCCGACATGCAAGTCGGGCGCTAACATATGCCGCCACAGAGGTTCTACAATCAGGGCATGCACCCGTGCCCTTTACGCCCCATCTCTGATCCTCCTTGCCCAAAAGCCCAGTAATATCCTGCCCGGTCCGGTTTTTTGGGACAGGTCAAACCAAAGTCCGGGGCAACAAAAAGTGCCAAAGGCCACTATGCAACAGGGCCTCATAAGAACCTATCCAAAAACCTCCTGCTATGGAGTGGAGAACGCAGAGCCGCAAGCTCCACAGCGTCAGGTTTTGGGATAGGCTTCGATAACCGCCGGAATTTTTACCGCAGCGTTCCTTTGGTAGACGGGACTTCGCCTTCGGCGCGGGGGTCGGTCTCAGAAGCCTCCCGCAGCGCCCTTGCCAGCGCCTTGAAGGCGGCCTCCGCCACGTGGTGCCCGCTCCGGCCGCTCACAACCTCGACATGCAGATTGCACCGGCACGCGCCCGCGAAGGCCGCGAGGAAATCCTCGACGAGGTCCAGGTCGAACTCCCCGACCTTCCCCCGGGGAACCTCTCCACGCGAGGCGTAGAACGGCCGGCCGGACAGGTCAACAGTGGCCCGTACGAGCGCCTCATCCATTGGCACGCTCGCAAACCCGAACCGCCGGATGCCCCTCTTGTCGCCGAGCGCCTCGGCAAAGGCCTGGCCGAGGACGATCCCGACGTCCTCCACCAGATGGTGGGCGTCCACATGCGTATCGCCACGGCAGGATACTTTGAGGTCGGCGCGGGAATGGCGGGCGAAGGTTTCCAGCATGTGCGTCAAGAAACCGACGGAAGTTTTCACGTCGGCCTTCCCCGAACCCTCGAGCAGGATTTCGAGACTTACTTCGGTCTCGGCCGTTTTCCGTCCGACCCTGGCTCTTCGCCCGGCCACAATACATGCCTCCCCTAACGTTTTGCGATCGTCTGCCGTCCCTCAACCTGCCTCCGGAAGCGAGAGGGGAACGATCGCCGGGGCATCCGCCTGCCGCAACGCCCCGCTCCGCGACGCGGGCAGAACGACGCGTCCACGGCCGGACTGCGCCGCCCGTCCAGCGGTTACAGCCTCGCGTGCGCGCCATCCGCCCGTGCTCCGCCGTCAGGCAACCCCCATATTGTAGAAGGCCTTCCTCCCCGGGAACCTGGCCTGCCCGCCCAGCTCCTCCTCTATGCGCAGGAGCTGGTTGTACTTGCAGATGCGATCGGTCCGCGAAGCGGAACCGGTCTTGATCTGCCCGGCATTGGTGCCGACGACCACATCGGCGATGGTGGTGTCCTCGGTCTCGCCGCTCCGGTGGCTTACGACCGCCGTGTATCTGGCGCGCTTGGCCATCTCGATGGCGTCGAGCGTTTCGGTGAGCGTACCGATCTGGTTGAGCTTTATGAGTATCGAATTGGCCACGCCCTCGCGGATCCCCTTTGCGAGCAGCTTCGTGTTGGTTACGAACACATCGTCTCCGACGAGCTGGATTTTCGAGCCGAGCCGCCTGGTGGCGAGGGCCCATCCGTGCCAGTCGTCCTCGGCGAATCCGTCCTCAATCGAGATGATGGGGAACCTGTTCACGAGATTTTCGTAAAGGTCCACCATCTCCTCTGGAGTCTTGAACTGCTTGCCTTGAGGCTCGGCCAGCAGGACGTATTTGCCCTCGGCTCTTTTGCCCTTGCCTTTGGAATCCTGGCCGAAGAACTCGGATGCGGCCGGATCGAGCGCCAGTGCGACCTGCTCGCCAAGCCTGTAGCCGGCCTTCTCGATGGCCGTCACCAGCAATTCGAGCGGCTCGACGTTCGAACTGACGGACGGGGCGAACCCTCCTTCGTCGCCGACGGCAGTATTCAAGCCCTTGTCGTGGAGCACCTTCTTCAGGCTATGGAAGACCTCCGCTCCCATGCGCAAGGCTTCCGAGAAGGTCTCAGCGCCGACCGGCATTATCATGAATTCCTGCATGTCGGCGTTGTTGTCGGCGTGTTTGCCGCCGTTTATGACGTTCATCATCGGCACCGGCAGGGTGCAGGCCGCGACGCCGCCGATATACTGGTACAGCGGCAGCCCGCATTCGGCGGCGGCGGCCTTCGCCACGGCGAGCGAGACGCCGAGTATGGCGTTGGCGCCGAGCTTCTCCTTGTTCTCGGTGCCGTCCAGGGCGATCATCGCCTCGTCTACGGCGCGCTGGTCGGTGGCCTCTATGCCGACGACCTCCGAGGCTATCGCATCGTTGACGTTCTTGACGGCCTTCAGGACTCCCTTGCCGAGGTACCGTTTTTTGTCCCCGTCCCTCAGCTCCACCGCCTCGCGCGTCCCGGTCGAGGCGCCGCTCGGCACGGCGGCCCGGCCGGTGGCGCCGCTTTCGAGCACCACGTCCACCTCGACAGTAGGGTTGCCGCGCGAATCGAGTATTTCCCTGGCGTGCACTTCCACGATTTCAGACATCGCCTTCCCTCCTCGAAGTTTTCGGTCCCGACCTCTTCCGCCTTCCGGAATCTCCGGCGGGACGGCCCGGCATTCGGCCCGGCCATCCGCAAGACATCCCCATCCGGCGCCGCGGCGCGGGAAGCGCTCCCCCCTGCACCTTCGGCCGGCGGCGTAGCCTGACGGGTATCCTCTCTTGTGTCGGCGAGAGTATTACCGGTTTCCCCGCCCCTTCGCAAGGAGAACGATCCCGAATCCCGCGGCCCCCGGCTCGATCATTCGTCGCCGCCGGAAACTTTTGAGTTCGGACGCGGCGACGCGATTGGATACGCCGCGAGGGGGAGTTGTTACGCGACTGCCGATGCCGGTCCGCGCGAGTCGCGGAAAATATCGCGCAGGATGCAAACCGGCGGGGTAAAAAAGTAGGAGCGACTGACCGGATGCGCATGCGCCGTGCCTCCAGCGCAGCATCCCCCCGGCCGGATCTCCTCCCAGTGCCGGAGACGGCCGGGAAAGCAGCTCGGACGGCCAAGACAGGGAGGCCCCGCGAAAGGAAGACCTCCGGAGGAACAGGAGATGCGCCGGGTCCTCGATGTGTTTCTGACCTTTCGAACGTTCTGCGGCGCGGCCCGCGCGAAGTTTACGGCGCTCGCGATTCTATCTGTGTCGGCGATCCTTACCGGAATCGGGTTGTCGGAGGCGGAAGATTTCCACGACACCTTCGAGGCTGAGAAGCCCGGGGCCGGCTGGGAGTTCGATGCGTCGCGGAACTACCCCGGGGCCGAGTGCAAAGGGGGGCCGTCGGGGCTGGAGCTGAAGGCGGCTGCGTCAGCTTATATCCTTATGCGCCGCTCTATTGACGCGCCCGGGACAGACGCGAGTCCGCTGGTGGTGACGGCGCGTCTGAGGCAGCCGCAGAACGCAGGCTGGGACCCGTGCCTGGCCCTCTGGTGGGAAGGCGGCGGGTTTATAGCCCTGGCGGCCGGTCGAGACAACGCCGCGTACGGGCGCGCCGTGGCAGGAGATGCCAGGACCGAACTGTTCCGGGCCGGCGGATGCGCCACGGACGTCTCCGGCGTGGGCATATGGCTGCGGATGGTCGTATCGTCGCGGGCAGTGAACTTCTACACCTCCGGCGATGGCGCGATCTTCGAATGGCGCGGCATGATGGAAAGGAAGGGCCTCTTTGCCGGTCCGCCGCGAAAGCTCATAGTCGGCCGGGGATGGACATGCGCCGCCGAAGGCTTCGCGGCGCCTCTTCTGGCTAACGACCATCCCTCCGGCGACAAGACGCCTTCCAGTACGTTTATCCGCGAAATTTCCGTGACCGACAGGCCATGGGCTCCGCCGGACTGGTCATCGCCGATCGAAAAAAGGGACCGCTGGGCCGATACGGAGGCCGCATTGGAGAAGACGCAGGCGCTCCGTTCCTGGAGGCTGATAGGGCCGATACCGGACCCGAACAGGGCCATATTCGCGCCGGCACCCGGCAGGGAGGCGCCACCCGACCTTACCGACGACTGGTCGCAGCCGGTAAAGGTACCGGGGGGGATGTCCCTGAGATCGGTGTCGTACATGCCCGAGGGCGAGGAGGCAGAAGCCTACGTTGACCTGACCCATGCGCTCGGTCCCGGAGACAAATCAACCTTTTATGCTCAGACGGCCTTCGACCGGGAGGCCGCCGGAGCCGCGCGCCTGTGGATGGACGCCTCGGATCCGGTGCGCCTGTGGGTCAATGGGCGCGCGGTCGAGGTGCCCGGCGCTCCGCGCGAAAAGAGGAGGCCGGAGAAGAACCGTCTCGCCGTACCCATAGTCCTGCGCAAAGGCCGTAACTTCGTGCGTCTCAAGATATACAACGAGAGGGGCGAGTGCGGATTCTATGCGCGTCTGGAACCGATGGATCCCGGATGGAGGATCGGTCTCCTCCACGCCCTTCTCCAGGCCCATCCGGACGATCCCGAACGATGGAGGCGCGGAGAGGCGCTGCTGGAGATCGCCGGCCACTGGGAAGCGATGCACCGGTACGATAAAGCTCTGGAAGCTCTCGAAGGGGCCATGGATGCCGGCCCCGATGCGTTCGAGGAGGGTTATCGCAGGAAAGTCGCACTCCTGGCGCGTCTGGGGCGATGGGACGAGTTCGCAGCAACCTGCGACAGGGCGATAGCAAGCGGCGTCCCCGGCGATGAGGCGATCTTCCTGGAATACCGCGCGGCCTGGGCCGATGCGAAGACTGGTGGGATCGAGGCGGCCCGCGGCAGGCTGCGGCGACTGGCGGACAGGCCCCCGCCCATGCCATCGCGGGCGGCAACGGCCTCGCGCCTGCTTGCACGGGTGGCGATACAGGCCGGGGACCTGCCGGCGGCGTGGAGGGCGCTCGAAGAGGCGGCGGGGGCTTTCGACCGGGCGGGCGTCCGCGCGGAGGCTGCCGGCGAGTACCTCGCCCTGGGCAGTGCGGCATTCAGCCGGTGCGTCGAGGCGGCCGGGCGGGGTACGCAGCCCGACCCATCCGACCTCCGCACGGCGTCCTCCGCCTTCAGAAAGGTGCTTGAACTCCTGCCCTCGGGCGTCGCCGGCCAGGTTCGCGAATATGTCAGGCGATCCGAGGCGCTGGCCGGGCGCCGGCCGCTCGAGTCGGCGGCCTGCCTGTGGGCGGCGGCGTTCCTGTGCCATTTCCGGCAGGACCCGGCGATCCGGCCCGATGTAGAGGTGGGGACCGACCTGCGGCTGCCCGAACCTTTCGATCCGAAGCGTCCCGACGATCGGATCGCCTCCGATATCGCCGCGGCCGTCTGGGGAGCCGGTCCGTTCGCGGACTGGGAGATAGCGGGGCCGTTTTCTGAAGCGCAGGTGCTTAAAGGCAAGGGGACCCCCGAAGCAGATGCCGGCGCGGGCGCCGCATATGCGGACGAGGAAAACAAACCGATCAGGTGGGTAAAGGTTGCCAGATTCTGGGGAGGACTCGTAGGGATAACCGGACTCAGCCACGTAGCGGCCGGCCGCTACGGAGTGTATTGCTATGCCCGACGGGACATTGAGCGACCCGCGGACGAACAGACATTTCTCAGAGTATCCGCGCACGGACCAGTGGCAGTCTTCGTCAACGGGAAACTGGTGCTGGATGCGCCCCGGAATGAGCGATATGTGCTGGACGGGTACGTAATCCCGGTATCCCTGAGGAAGGGTACCAACCGTCTGCTGGTGCGCGTCCGGAGGGTAGAGGACGCGTTCGGGTTTACCTTGAGGCTTGGCGCGGATACATCTGCCGGACTCAAGGTCTTGGAGATGCTGCACGCGGCCGTCTGCCGCCCGGTCGAATTCTTCCCGTGCCTCGACCGCCTCGGATACGTGGCGCGCGCGTTTGTCGAGTGCGGTCGGGGCGAAGTGGGGGCGGCACTTGCGCGTTCGGTATCGGCGTCATGTCCCCCCGGTGATGCCGCCGCTCGCATCAGGGCCCTCGGCTGGGAGATGGATGTCCTGAGATCCCTCTGGCGCCCGGCGGAGTTCGCGACCCGCATCGAGCGGATACTGTTCGATCTCCGTACGCTGCCGCCGCATCCGGCATGTTCCGAGGCACTTGCCCGCGCCTGCCTGCATGCCGGGGACCTGTGCGCCCGTCGCGGAGTGCTTTCCCTGGCGACAGACTTTTGGAAGGAGGCTGTGCGGGAACCGGCGGGTTCTCCTGAGGGACGGCAGGCGATGCTGTCGCTGGCGGCGAATCTGGCGTATTCGGGGATGGGCGAGTCGGCGACGCCGTACCTTTATCGCCTGCGGTCCGTATGGAGATCCGGCCCGGAGGTTCTGGAGCAGGTTCGGACAATATCGGAATACATCAAGAGCGCAAGGCCGGAGATCGTCTACTACGATGTGTCCCCCGATGCCCAGACAGGCATAGAGGCGGCGATGAGGCAGGCGGAACACGGCGACACAGAGCGGGCCGTGCGTGCTCTCCAAGAGATAATGAACTCCTGCGATTCCGGTCTTTTCCTGCTCGAAAGACGGGGAGCGCACAGGCGCTACGTCGGAGTACGCGAATACATCAGGTACATTCTTGCCGGCGAAAAGGAACGGCCGGTGTACCTGAGGATGTTCAGCGGGGATGCCGAGGCGGCGATGGCCAAGGCGGTTTGCCGCCGCGATCCCGACACCCTGCGCCGTGCGGCCTTCAATTATTACCTGACGCCCGCGGCCGGCCGGACCCTGAACCTGCTCGGCAACATCTACATGGACGAGGGCAAATACGACCTCGCCATGACAGAATTCCGCAGGGT
>JAOACM010000665.1 GCA_026417845.1 Planctomycetota bacterium
TGCCGGAAGGGATCGGACGCGAGCTACGCCCGGAGGGAACCGGACGGGAGCGACGCCTCCTCCTGATCGGACCTCTGCCGCCGCCCTACCACGGCGTCGCGGTCTACACGGAACTGGTCCTGAAACACGGTCTCGGCGAGGGCATCCGCCTCATCAGTCTCGATACGATGAACAGAGCCGGGACCCCCGCGGCGGGCCGCGCCACCGCCGGCAACTTCGCGTTCGGCACGAAGTGCATCCTCCGGTTCCTGTACCTTATGATCTCCCAGCGCCCGGACTGGGTCCATCTGCCGATATCACAGAGCTTCTGGGGATTTCTTAGAGACGGGATGATAATCCTCGCCTCGCGCGCCTTCCGCCGTTCAGTCTCGATCCACCTGCACGGATCGGCGCTCGGAGAACTCTACGACTCCTCCGGCCGGCTGACCCGCGCGTTCATGAGGTTCGCGCTTAGAAGGACGGCCGGAGCCGTGGTGCTCGGCGAATGCCTCCGCGGCATATTCGACGGCCTGCTGCCGCCGGACAGGGTGCGCGTGGCGACCAACGGTGTGGACGGAGCGCCGCCAGCCGGACGAGTGCGTGCGGCGATCGAACGCCGGAAGTCTTTGCCCGTACGCAGGATAGTCTACCTCGGCGGGCTGACCGTGGGCAAAGGCGTTCCGGAACTTCTCCGCGCCGCCGCGATAGTTTCTGCCCGGCGCCGGGATATGGAATTCCGGCTGGCGGGGTGGTACCCGTTCCCGGAGGAACGCGCCACGCTGGAACGGGAGATGGCACGCGCGCGCGAGGCTGGCGTTAACCTGGCGTTCGACGGCGTACTGGCGGGGCGGGACAAGTTCGAGTGGCTGCTGAAGGCCGATATGTTCGTCTTTCCGGCGGTGCAACGCGAGGGGCTGCCGCTGGCGATACTCGAGGCGTTCGCTTGCGGAGTCCCCGTCCTGGCCACGCCGCAGGGAGCGATACCGGAGGTCCTGTCGCATGGCGAGTCGGGGGAGTTGGTGGCGGCCGGCGACGTCGAGGCGCTTGCCGCCGCCATTGAGCGGCTCGCCGCGGACAGGGACGATCTCGCGCGCATGGGGATGTGTGCCCGTGCAGCCTTCGAGAGGCGCCATACGGCGGAGGCCTGCTGCCGGGAACTGAGATCCGCCTTAGCCGGCTTGGCGGGCTGGTAGAAGGCTTCGCGCGGCCCGTCTGTCTGCGCCCGCCCCATCCCGATAGCGCTTGGCGGACCGCGGGCGGGCGGCGGTCCCCCGATTTCCGCTTATTTGGCGCCGGGGGCGTTTCGAAGTCGCAGCGACAGGCATGCGGGCACATCTGTTCCCGGCGCCCCATCCTCCCTTCATAACGAACGTTCGCGCCTCCTTCTTCTGCGGATTATTGATGCTGGCACTTAGGAATCCCCCCGATTCGGCGCCCTACGGCTTGCGGCGGGCGCCGCCGCCGCGTAAAATTTACATTGAGAGAATGGGAGGCGTTTATGGAAGCGAGTCAGCCCCGCGAATCGAAGCACCAGATGACGCGCTGGCGATCCAAGCACCTCGGATTGTCGGCCGAAAACACGGATCCCCCATCTGCCTGAATATTCCCGTCGGGTTTCTTCGGAAAGATTTATCAGCGCGGCGCATGATCGCGCCGGTTGGCGCCGGCCGCGGCTGCCGTCGGGCACGGCCGCCGGCCGGCGGGAGCGGACCCGAAGGGGTCGAGCCCCGATGCCGGTTTTCCCGATATCGCAGGCATATCCCGCTGTTGCGGCGGATCCGTCCGGAACCGGCTCCGGCGTTCCGGCGGGGCCAGGACGCATTGGCGCGCAAGGTTCCGGATGACGGCCTCATGACCGCACGGTGTCGTTCGCCGCGTTTTTTTGCCCGGATGCGAAAGCCTCGATCCGCCTGTCGGGGTTGAACTCCAGATGGACGGAGGGCGCGCGCCGGAATGCAGATGGGTTGCGACGAAGGAGGGGGCAATGACCGACACGAAAACCGAAACATGCTCGTTCGGATGCCTTCTGGGCGTTTTCCTGGCCGTAGGC
>JAOACM010000666.1 GCA_026417845.1 Planctomycetota bacterium
GTTCGAGTGGGAGGTGGAATCGGTATCGGGCCGCCGGGTGAAGACGCTGCGGATGCGGATCGGGCAGCCTGCGGCCGGACCTGCGGCGGAAATTCCGGCGGGGACGGCGGACAGGGAAAGGCCCGCGACCGGGGAAACGGGCGAGCCGCGGGGGGAAGCCTCGCGGGGGACGACGGGCGCGGGGCAGTCCGGGGAGAGGGAGGAGACGTGACATGCCGGCGGCCGGCGCGTGCGTGATTGTCCTCGCCTCGATTTTCCTCTGCGGCGTATTCTCCGGGATCGAGTCGGGCTTCTACGGCCTGAACGCTATACGGCTGCTCCACAGACGCAGGATGGGGGATGCGGCCGCGCGCGCCCTGTGGGATCTCCGATCCGCCCCCGAAGCGGCCATTGCGGCCATGCTCGTCGGCACCAACGCGGCCACATTCCTCGCCTCTTATGTATCCACGATCGGACTCGGCTCCGAGCTGCTTGCAACCGCGCTTGTCACCCCGCCGCTTTTCTTCTTCGGCGAGCTCCTGCCCAAGGCGCTGTTCTACCGCGGGGCGGACTCGATCATGTACCGGGTCGCCGGTTTCGCCGGCGCATGGGTGTGGTTCCTGCGGGCGGGTCTCGTGCTCCCGGCCATCGGGATCGTCTCCAGGCTCGTCTCCCGCGCGGCCGGGGCGGGGCCCGGGGAAAGGCCGATGGAGTGCTCGCGCCCGGCGCTCTACGAAATGCTGGGGGAGAAGCGGGCGCGGCTTTCCGCCGCCCACCGCGGCATAGTCCTGGCCGCGATGGAGATGAGCGGCGCGACCGTCTCGCGATACATGCGGCCGGCCGGGAAGACCGTCACGGTCCGGCCGGAGGCGACGGTCGGGGAGGCGCTGGAGGCGATGCGGCGGTCGAACAGATCGCGCATCCCGCTGGTCGAGCCGGCATCGGGAATGCCCGTGGGGATCGTCAGCTTCTTCGACGCGGCGGCGGCCGCTGCCGGCGCGAGGTGTTCCGACATCATGCGTCCGGTCGCCTCGTTCCCGGCGGATACTCCCTGCTGCGAGGCGCTCGAACGCATGAAGCGCGAGAGGCAGATACTTGCCGCCGTCGTGGAGAAGGACGGGCGGATGATCGGCATCGTGAGCATGGAGGACATGGCGCGCGCGATCATCGAATCGCTGCCGGCAAGGTCGCGTCCCCAGCCGCGGCGCTCAGACCGTATGCCGGCCCATCCGGTGCCCGGCGGGATGCTCCAGGGCCGCCCCCCCGAACCTCCGCCGCGCGAGTGATCCGGCCGCGCCCGCGCCATGTCCGCGCCTGGCGGCGGCTCCGGCTGGACGGATCCTGAGGGCCGTGCGCACCCGGCGGGACGATCCGGGCGCTTGACGCGGCATGCGTCTCCTCCATAATCGCGCGCATGGTCCAGGGACGCGAACATTCCGGCCGCGAGCGCCCGCCGGGGAACGACGGGCCGGCGCGGGATCCGCGCGCCGCGCCTGCCGGCGGGCCGCCATCGCCCGCGGCCGTTCCGGATTCCAGCCCTGTGCAGCCGTCGCGGCCGCAGGCGGCGCAGTCCCAGGATCGCCGGGAATCTCCCGGCGCGGCGCATCATGGAAGCCCCCCGGTCGCGCAACGTACTCCGCCCCAGACCGGCGCCGCGGGCGCAGGAGCGGTCGCCGGCGCGGGAGCGGGCGCCGGAGCGGGAGCGGGCGCCGGAGCGAGGGCGGGAACGGGCGCTGAAGCGGGAGCAGGAATGGCGCGGGCATCGGGGACGGATCGGACCGCGGGGGCGGCCGGACCGGGGCAGGGATGGGAGGTCGAGGCGGTACGCAGGGTCGCCGCGGCCCGCGATCTCCTGCTGGCCGAGATACACAAGGTCATCGTCGGGCAGGATGAGGTCATTGACCAGATGCTCTGCGCGATGTTCTGCCGCGGCCACTGTCTGATGGTCGGCGTCCCGGGACTGGCCAAGACGCTCATGGTCTCGACCATCGCCAGGGTCCTGAAGCTCACGTTCAGCCGCATCCAGTTCACGCCGGA
>JAOACM010000667.1 GCA_026417845.1 Planctomycetota bacterium
CTTCCCTCGCGATAACGTACAACGCAACCGCCTCGGCGCCGGGATATCAGGCTTGAAGGGATATGCGGCGGGCAGTACGAAGTTGACCGCTCCGGGACTGGTTGCGTATGCCGGATGGCGGAGGGCAGTGCCGCGAGCCCCGTGCCCGGATCGCAGCCGCGCCTTTGGGAAAAATCGCGGAGGATACGGAAGGAGGGGCGGGCGGGATGGCGAGCGAAGACCGGCCGGCACCGGGCGAAAGGGAGGAGGCGGAACGTTTCGCGGAGACCTTCGCCGCGATCCGCGCCGAGATAGGCCGGGTGATAGTCGGCCACGACGAGGCCGTGCGCGATACGCTCGTCGCCATCGTTGCCGGCGGACACGTCCTGATCGAGGGGCTTCCAGGACTCGGAAAAACGCTGCTCGTCCGCACGCTGGCCGGAGCGCTGGACCTCTCATTTTCGCGCATCCAGTTCACCCCCGACCTGATGCCGGCCGACATAGTGGGCACGATGGTCCTCCACGAGTCGCCCGACGGCGACCGTTCGCTCAGGTTCCAGAAGGGGCCGATCTTCGCCAACCTGGTGCTCGCCGATGAGATCAACCGCGCCACGCCCAAGACGCAGTCGGCATGCCTGGAGGCGATGCAGGAAGGTTCCGTGACGGTCGGAGGCGAGACGCGCATCCTCGATCAGCCATTCTTCGTGATGGCCACGCAGAACCCGATCGAGATGGAAGGGACGTTCCCTCTTCCCGAGGCGCAGCTGGACAGGTTCCTGTTCAAGGTGCCAGTCTTCTCCCCTACGATACCGGAGCTGGTCGAGATACTGGACCGCACTACGGGCAAGGAGACTCCCCGGCCGAAAAAGCTGCTGGACCGGAGCGGCATCCTGGCCATGCGGGACCTCGCCAGGCGCGTCCTTGTCGCCTCCCACGTCAAGGAATACGTCGCCAGGCTGATCCGGGCCACGCATCCCCGGAACGAAGAGGCATCCCCGGACGTGAAGCGGTACGTCCGCTACGGCGCCAGCCCGCGCGGCGCCCAGGCCGTGCTGCTGGCCGCCAAAGTGCTGGCGCTGGCCGGCGGCAGGGCGAACGTGGCTTTCGAGGACATCGAGGCCGCGTTTCCCAACGCCATCAGGCACAGGCTGGTGCTCAACTTCGAGGCGGAGGCCGCCGGCGTGGACGCGGACCGGATCGTCCGCGGCGTGCTCGGCCACGTGCGGCAGCCCGGAGGGGCCTGAAAGTGTCCCGCGGCACCGCCGGGCACGGTCTTTACGCGCCGCGGCCGCCTCTTCCGCCGGGGCTGCGGCTCCTTTTCACGGCCGAAGAAATAAACGCCAGGCTCGACTGTCTGGCAGCGGTCGCGGCCGCGAAGGTGGCCGTTTTCGAAAACCCGCTGGCCGTCTGCGTGCTGAAAGGCGCGTTCGTGTTCTGCGCCGATCTGATCCGCAGGATCAACGTCGGGATGGACGTAACCTTCGTGCGCGCGGCCAGCTACAATCGCGGGACCGTTCCGTCGGACAGGGTGCGCATATCGTTCGAGCCGCCCGCCAGCGAGGTGCGCGGACGCGGCGTACTCCTGGTGGAAGACATCGTGGA
Organism: Planctomycetota bacterium; assembly: GCA_026417845.1. Classification (GTDB taxonomy): domain Bacteria; phylum Planctomycetota; class SZUA-567; order H5-PLA8; family CALKMO01; genus CALKMO01. The sequence continues at coordinate 1,582 of JAOACM010000667.1, forward strand.
TTCGGGGCGGACGATCAGAGCGGTCAGACGCCGCCTCGCCTCGCGCGGCGCCTCCATAGCCTGCGCCATCGCGCTCCTCCGCCGGAGGGGCGGCGCGGCCGGCGATCTGGTGGACGCGGCCGGGTTCGAGATAGGAAGGGAGTTCGTTGTCGGCTACGGACTCGACCTCGACGGGAAATACCGCAACCTGCCGTACCTTGCCTCGATCGAGGGGGAGATGCGATAGCGCATGCTGAATCCGGCGGAATTTCTCAGGATGCTCAGGGCCGCGATCAGGAGCGAATGCGGGGCTGGGGCGGAACCGTTCGTGCGGTCGGTGGTCAGGCGCGCCGCGGCGCGCGGTGGAGGCGTGATAGCCTTCGACGAGGACTCGGCCAGGACGCTGGTCAGGATGGGGCTTATCGAAGCGGGATGGGAGGGGAGCGA
>JAOACM010000668.1 GCA_026417845.1 Planctomycetota bacterium
GTGGAGGTAGAGAACTGCGGCGGGGAACGGCTCGCGCTGACGGCGATCCCGGACCAGCACGCGGACCTCTCGCCGCGGGACCCCTGTCCGCTTTTCCACGGGGGCCGCTACCGCGTGGCGGCGGTCTCCGATGCCGGGCCGATCTGCGGCGGGGGATGGCGGTTCGAGGTGCCGCCGTCCGGGAAACGGACGGTCAGGTTCGCGTTCATCCTGATGGGCGGGGGGGAGGAGGTGCCGGGATCTCATTATGCGCCGGACATCGAGGACCGGATCGCGAGGGCTGCGCGGGCGTGGCGCTCGCGCCTGGCCCTCGCCGCTGCCCGCCTGCCGCGGATCGAAGGCGGTCCGGCGGGATTAGTGGTGCTCTACCGCCGGTCCATACTTTCCGTGCTGATGTGCAGGTTTGAAAACGAGAGGTACATCGTCAGCCCGTTTTACGACTGCGGCCAGGGCGAGGGATCCGGCTGCTGCTGGGACATGTCGTTCTCGACGGCGCTTATCTCCTGCTTCGATCCCGACGGTCTCAAGGGGATGATACTGGCGAACGTCCGCGCCGGGGTCATGGGGGGAACGATCGTCGAGTGGGACGGGAGGACGCGCGGGTGGTACGTCCAGCACCCGTTTTCCATGGCGCGGGCGATCGAGGACTACGTCCGGCAGACGGGGGACGGCGCGCTCCTCGACCGCGTCGAGTCGGGGAAACCGGTCCTCGAGCACATGAAATCGGCCGGGCGGGAGCTGGCCCGGCGTTATCTGACCCCCGATGGACTGCTCGATTTCGGCGAGAGCACGGGGCAGTTTCTGGAGATACGCACGAGCGGTTACAACCGCGTCGTGGCCGCGGGCAACGCGCTGGCGGCCGATTTCTTCGGACGGTTGTCGGAGTGGTGCCGCGAACGTGGGGACCCGGAAGCCGACCGTTTCGGCGAACTGGCCCGCCGCGTCGCGGACGCGGTCAACTCCAGGCTCTGGAACGAAGATGCCGGCTGGTTCGACAACCTGGGTCCTGGCGGGACGCGGCACACTGTGTTCAGCTACCATCAGCTCGAGGCGCTGGGCGTAGATGCCATCCCCATCGAACGGCGGAGGCGGATGGCGGAACGCGTCAGGGAGGGGGAGTTCCTCGGGGAGTACGGGATGTTCTCAATATCGAGGAAGGACCTGGCGCACTGGGACCGTGAGGATTGCGACTGGGGCGGCGGGGGACAGTTCGTCGGCATGCCGGGCAGGATCGCCGGACATCTTTTCCAGATCGGCGAGACGTGCCGGGCCTGGGACATCCTGGTCCGCGTATTCCGGTGGTCCGAGCGGCTCCCGTACTTCCCGCAGACGCTGTACGCGGACGAGCTCGCCCTGCAGGAGCATCAGAAGTACTGGCCCGTGCAGGTGTCCGCCGGGGCCGGAGCGCAGGCCGTCCTCTTCGGCGCGTTCGGGCTCCGTCCGGCCGCCGACGGTTCGATCTCGATCGGGCCGGCGTGGCCGGAGTGGGCCGGGGAGGCGATGCTGAGGGGCTACGTCTTCCGCGGCCATGCATACGACGTCCATGTGGACCGCTCGGGCTTCCGGGTGTTCAGGGACGGCGAGGCGGTCGGCGGCGGACGGTCCGGCGATGTCGTACGCCCGGATTGAGCCGCGGGACATGGGGCGCGGATACATCCCTTTCCCGGGAGGCGGCGTGAAATCCGCGCGGCCGGGGCAGCTACCGGGCGGAAGGCGATACGTTCCCCCCCGTCCGGCCCGACCCCTGGCGGAACGCCGGCCGGACTGTATAAAAGACCGGCGGCTGGAGAGAGGAGCGGCGGGATTCTCCCGAGCGGGGAGGGCGCCCGGATGCGATGCGTGCAGGCACTGATACTGGCCGCGGCGACGGTGGCCGCGGCCGCGCCGACCTCCGCATTGGCCGAGCCGCGCGAGGGCGCCCAGCCGGCTGAGGCGCGCGTGTCCTGCGCGGCGGCATAGCCGCGGATGACGTTCCAGACCTGTCTCTTATACACATCTCCG
>JAOACM010000669.1 GCA_026417845.1 Planctomycetota bacterium
CGCCCCCCATCAACGAACGCGCGTGGTTCCTCAAGGCGGTCGTTAATGCGGCGAGGATGCACGCGAGGGCCGAGGCCGCGCGGAGGCGCAGGGAGGCCGCCGTGGGCGAGGATATCCGGAACGCGGGGCCGAGCGAAGCCGTTCCCGACCGGGAGATCGTGGAGCGGCTACGCGCGGCCATGGACGAACTGGAGGAAAAGTACCGCCTCCCCGTGGCGTTATGCTGCGAGCAGGGGATAACGCAGAGCGAGGCCGCCGAGATACTGGACATGCCGGCCAGCACGGTGAGCAAGTACGTTGCGGTCGGGCTGGAGCGGCTGAGACGGTCACTGGCCAGGGCGGGTTACGAGGCGGCGCCGGCGGTAATTGCCGGATCGCTGATGCACACGGCGCCGCACGCGCCGGCTTCGCTGGCGGCGGCGCTGCAGGGTCTGGCTGGGGGCAAGGCGGGGGTGGCGGCCGGTGCAGCCGGCGGCGCCGGACAGGGGGCTGGCGGAGCCGGAGGAGCGGCCGGGGCGGCGGCCTCCGCAGGGAAGGCGACGGCCGGGGCCGCCGGGTCCGTACCGGGCGGCAGCGGAGGACTTGCCGGGGCGGGGTGGTTTGGAGGGAGCGCGATGATGCAGACGGCGATGGGGATCGTGGCCGCCGGCGTGGCGGCCGGGGCTGTGACGCTTGGCGTGGCGCTCTTCGCACCGGGGGACTCCACTGAAGACCGTGCCGCCGCATCCGCGCTCCCGGCCGGACAGGTCGGGGCGGAGGCGTCGCCGGCCGGCCCCGGCGAGAAACCCGCGACGGCCAGGGCGGAAGGCGAGAAGATACTGGACATGCTTTCCTACTGGCGCAGCTTCCACATGCTGCGTCCTGTCCGGACCAGCCCGAGGCTCTGGAAAACCGTCGGGATTCCTCCCGGCCACCAGCGTCTGGCCGATTGGGAGAAACGGGGCCGGCCTATAGAAGAGATGTCCCAACCATACCACTATTCATTCTGCGGGCATTGGTCTTCCTCGCCGATACTCAATCTTATGTACACTCCCCCTCCGCCAGCCGGCTGGGAGCAGCCCGACTTCAACGACAGCACCTGGGTGCGTGTGCGGTATCCCATGATGATGCAGGCCGTCGCTACGGATCAGATGCGGGCGACCCGATGCGGGTATACCGACATCGGGCTTCTGGGCGTTGCGCAGTCCTGTTTCAGGGGCAAGTTCTGGATCGAGGATCCTTCCAGGGTTGGGAAACTGACCCTGCGGGTAGCCTATCGCGGCGGCGCGGTTGTCTGGATTAACGGCAGGGAGATCGGCCGGGGGCACCTGCCGGATGGGCCGATCACGCCGGAAACGGTATCGGCGGAGTATGAGGAGGGGGACTACGTTCTGCCGCCGCGTACCGATCTGGAGCCGATCCTGGGCGGAATGAAGAACTTCTCCGCCGGGGACAGCTGGAAGAGCTATTTGCCAAAGTTCAACGGACAGCCGAGGGCCATCGCCGATATCGGAGGGTCTTATTGGGACGGGGTTGATCAGATACACTACTATTTCAGAGCGCCCATTACGCCCGAGGAGTACGACGCGTTGCTCAAGCGTCGCGACCGCACGATTGAAGTCGAGATTTCCCCGAAGTTGCTGAGGAAGGGCGTCAACGTTCTGGCGATCCAGACGGTTCGGGCCGATCTGCATCCCGTGGTAACCATGGGCACATCGCGTCTCGGCCCGGCCGGGCATTACGGCTGGGCGAGCATGATGAAAGGGCTGAGCTGGTTGCACAACGGCGTGGTGGATGTGCAACTTCGCGCCCTCCCTGTCGGCGCGGTGCGAACCGAACGCCGACCGCAAGGGCTGCAGATATGGGCGGAATCGCCCCACAGACGCCTGTTCTCCCCGGATTTCGGCGAGCCTGGCACGGCACCTAAGCTCTGTCTCTTATACACATCTCCC
>JAOACM010000670.1 GCA_026417845.1 Planctomycetota bacterium
CAGTTGCCATTGGCGTCGAACCCGGACGGATTGCCTGCCACGGTCCCCTGCTGTGAGGACGATCCGGGCGTAGTACCCCAATCAATAAGCGCGTCCAGTCTATCCAGCTTCCCCTTGTTCATGAGCAGGAACGACTGGACGTTTCGCAGAACGCTCTCCTGGTTGGCGACGGATATCTTTTCCGCCGAACTCCGTTCCACGGCGCCCCATATCCCCACCGTCAGCGCTGCAAGCGCGCTCACCACGGCCACCACCACCAGAAGTTCCAGCAGCGTGAACCCGACCCGTTTCTCCCAAGTCCTCATACGCGACCCTCCCGATCTCAAGCCGCTGGCCCAAAGGCTGCATAGCGTCGCCGGACCCCCGTCCGGACTTCAACGCCAACCCTTCGCGGCCGATCAGAACCCAGATTCCGTGCGCAACGCAGCGCAATCCGTCTCGTTTGGATTTTTAAAGAATACGACCGGACTACATGGCGGGGACATGAAATCCTTCGCTTTTCCTGGGGGATTCCAGGGCTTATCGAGGTGCTGGATCCCAACCTCATTCCCGGCAAAGACTTATGCCTTAACGCGCCGTGCCGGCTACTGCCTCTCTATACGCACTATTCCCCGGTCCCGGATGGGAAACGACGTCAGATAGTCATTTCCCGGGCCGCGACGAATTTCTTCCATGTCCAGAAGACCGGAAGACCACAAAGGATAGTGCCGACACTGATACATGACCAGAGAGGCTGGCTCTGGAAGGCGAACACGATCATCCAGAGCGTGCCTGTCAGGAACAGCAGCGGCGTAACCGGGTAGCCGATCATCCTGAACGGCCGCGGCATGTCGGGCCGCCGGAACCTCAGCACGAAGACCGCCAGCACGACGAAAAACGAAGACACGGACAAACCGACGCCCATGTACGTGAGGATATCTTTGAAGGTTCCGGAGAACAGAAGGAGCAGCGCGCACGCGGTCTGGACAAAGATCGCGACGGAAGGTGCACCGGTCGCCGGATTCAGTCGCGCCGCTGAGGCCGGAAACAGACGGTCCCGCGCCATGGCGTAATATACGCGCGGGCCGATCAGCATGTAGGCTGAGACATTAGCCAGCAGCCCCAGCCCTATGCAAAGCGAAAACGGAGCGGCGATCCACTCCCCGAACAGGCGGTTTGCGGCCAGCGCGGCGATGGGTTCGACTTGCGATGCCGGCATCGTCACAATATCGGCGACCGGTATGGCGTACGCGTACAGGAGATTCAGGAACATGTACAGGGCGATTACCCCCGAGCAGCCAAGCAACAGCGCACGCGGCAGGATCCGCCCGGGTTCCCGTACCTCCCCGGCCAGGTACACCGCGGCATTCCAACCGCTGTAGGAGTACATGATGTAAACGAGCGCGATGCCCATCGCGGGCCACGGTGTTTCGCCAGGCGGCGATCCGGACTCGATGTTCGCGATGCTGCCCCGCCCCAAGGCGAAGCCGGCCGCGACGAGCAAAAACAGCGGAATCAGCTTTAGAAGCGTGCTGAGGTTTTGCGTCCAGGAACTGACGGTCGCGCCTCGCAAATGAGCGCCGGAAATGACTACGATAAACAGCGCCGCCAGGCCGCATGCGGCAACGGAAGCATCCCCGCCACCAAACCATGGAGCCAGCAGATAGCTTGCGGCGCCGTGCGCCACCGCCGCGACGGGCGCGGAAAACCCTATTACAAGCGAGACCCATCCGTACAGGAAAGCCGCGGCATCCCCGTACGCCTCCCGGACGAAAACGTACTCGCCTCCGGTCCGCGGCATGGCGGCGGCCAGCTCGGCTACACTCAGCGACCCGCACAGGGCCAGGAACCCTCCGACCAGCCAGAGAATGAGCATCGTAACGTGGCTGGAAGTGTCCCGTATTATGTAGCCGGACGTGGTGAGAATGCCGACGCCCACCATGCTGGCCACGACCACGCAGGCGGCGGTCGGCAGGCCGAATCTCCGTTGCGGCTGTGGC
>JAOACM010000671.1 GCA_026417845.1 Planctomycetota bacterium
AGATGTGTATAAGAGACAGGAGGAAGGAGGGTCTCGGGATGCCGGGGACTTTTCGCGGGCGGAGCGGGCAAAGAGCCACCGGAGATATCAGCGACGACCCGCCGGCGATGAGCGGCGATCCTACACGCTGGCGCCCGCGCATCCTGCGCCGGCTCCGGCTTGCCGCGGCGGCGCTGGCATCGCCGGCGTTGTGCTTCGCAGCCTGCCGTTGCGCGGCGGGCGAGGCGGATCTGGCATCCCGTGTCAAGGCGTGCAGGGTTAAACTGGACTTCCAGAACGCCGATGTGCCGGCCTTTGTCGCCAAACTCGCCGCCGATTCGCGCCTGCCGTTCGTAATTGACGAGGAAGGGATTGCCGCGGACAGGCCGTTCGAGTCCCTCGACAAGACGTCCAGGATGTTCCATCTGGCGGGTTTTCAGAGCGGCGAGGCGCCGACGTGCATGGTGGAGTGGGTGGAGGGGCGGCCGAGGATAACGCTCCAGTCGCAGAAGGAGGTGCCTGTAGAGGCGGTGCTGGAGGATGTGCTGGGAAGGCTGGGACTCAACTGGAAGCCGGACGGCGGCCGCATACTCATCACTACCGAGAAGCGTGCGCCGCGCGAGATAGTGACGCGCACCTTCGTGCTCAGATACGCCGAGGGGATACCGGACGAAACCCGCGGCGTGTACGGTGTGGACAGCTCCTACGTCCAGACGGTGGGCGAGTTCGTGCGCCGGATGGAGATCCGCCTGAAACTGGAGAACGATCTGCGGTACCCCTTCTCCATAACATACAGCCCGAACGCCAAAACCGTAACCCTCGCCGGCACGCCCGCCCAGGTCAACGCCGTCCTCAGGGAGGTGGATCCTGCCTCGTGGGATCTGCCGCTCCCGAAGCAGCCGCGCACGCAGGAGCAGGCGGATGAGGAGTTCATCGCCTACGTCCGGCTGCGCGCTGCCGAAATACCGGTCAAAGATACGGAAAAGATACTGAAAATGCTTGGCGACCTGGCCAGCGACGACCCGGCGCGCCGGCGGCGGGTCTACGTCGAGGCGCGCGGCATGGGCAGGGTCGCCTGCGTGCTGGCCGGCAAGGCGCTCAACAGCCCCGATCCCGAGCTGCGCGAGCGCGGCCTCCATCTGACCAGGCTCATAGTCGAAAACGAAGCCCTCGAACTGGCCGTCGGCTGGGCCTTCGCGGACGACCCGGACGCGTTCCTGCCCGAGGCGGCCTGCTCCCGCAGATGCCTGGCTATGAATGGCGGCCGGCCGCCAGCGCGCCCCGTGAAACCGTCTGATCTCATAAGAACGCCTTCCGGCATCCTCGTCTCGATGCGAAAAGACAGGGCTGCCGTACTCATACCCTATGCCGGGAAGGCGGCGGAAAGGTGGTCCCGCGGGGCGGCCGGGAACCACCCGCGACTTGGCAGATATTTCGCAATACGCCTGACCTTCGAAAACGGCTGGAAGCTGGAAACCGCCGGTTCGTGGAATGCCGTGCTGGACAGGGCGTTCTTCGGGGCCACGGCGGAGCCTGTCGAAGAGTGAATGCGCCGGGGCGGGGACCGGATGTTGAAAGACCGCCTGCCGTTCCGCTAGATCTGCCTCTTGGGAGATCGGTATTCAGAACCTTCCCCACACTTCCAATCGGAAAGCGGGGATCGCTGGGCACCAGGCTCCGCGCCGACGGTTTTCGGACAGGCTCTTAAAGCCTGTACGGAAACCTCCGGACGGATCGGGCGGGACGCCGCGGAAACCTTGGGCGCCGCAGAAATTCCCGGATGGGTATGGCGCAGCCCCTCCGTTTCGCACGCCGTTGCGCAGTGAGGCGCCGGAGCGGCTTTTTGTATAAAGATTGTAAGTCTTTGACATACAATGAATTGCGGCGCGTCGCTCCGGAGGCGGCATTTGCGCTCAAGATATTGTTCTATATGGACTTACGACTCTAATTGTGCAACAA
>JAOACM010000672.1 GCA_026417845.1 Planctomycetota bacterium
CCTGAGGATAGCGGTCAACGACGAGCTGGGCGCGCTGGATCGCCTCTTGGATGCCGGACCGAAGCTCCTTCGGCCGGGCGGCCGCATGGCCGTGCTCTCCTACCATTCGCTCGAAGACAGGAGGGTAAAGACGGCATTCAAGGCGCTCGCCTCCGGCGGCGGCTACGAAAGGATGGGACCCCTGAAGCCTTCGGAACGCGAGGTAAGGGAAAATCCGCGGTCGCGCAGCGCCCGCCTCAGGGCCATAGCGCGGACGCGATAGGGCATTGCGCCGGCCGGATTCCGGACCGGGTTGGCGGAGGGGACGATGTTCAAGCCCAAGTACATATTCATGCTTGGGATCGCGACTTCGCTCGGCCTGATGACGGTCTGGCAGCGCCATGAGGCGCTCAAAATCGGCTATGAGATAGCGCGGCTCGAGGCTGAGAAGGTGGAACTTCAGGAAAAGCTGACGCTTGCCATGGCGCGCCTGGCGGCCATGGAATCGCCCCCTATGGCGATGGCTAGGGTCATGGCCCTGCGGATCCCGCTCAGACCTCCCGATCCGACCTGTGCCGTGTTCTCCCGCCCCGGCAGCGATGCGCGGCCGGAAGTCTCCGGGAGGGATGGCGGGCCGGCGCGACGCCCGATGCCGGTTCCCGATCAGTACAGGCCGGAGGCGGTCGGCAGGGAAAGAAGAGAGTCGGGCGCAGGAAGGCACGATCCCGGCACGAACGGGGGCGGGGAGGAAACGGCAGCGGCCCGGCCCAGTCTCTGATACCGGCGGAGCTGGGAGCCTGCGCGGGAAGGAGCATCGGGGGGAGGGGCGCCGGCGTCTTCTGATGCATCCGGCGCTGTTCCGTCCGGATGCGTGGCATGGCGGGTCTCGAGCGATGCTGGGGCGAGCGTCAGGTGCCCGGCGGGATGCCAACCCCCTTTGTCGGGGGATGGGCCGGAGGCGGAGGCCGAAACTTAAGGTCCCGTCCCAAAGCTTCCGTACGGATGGACGAGACGCCACGGGCTCGCCCAAGAGGCCGCCCAGGGGCCAAAACCTCCACTGGTGGGCGAGATGCTGCGGAAACCTTGATCGCCGCAGCGTGCGGAGTAGAGAGCGCAAAGCCGTAAGCTTTGCAGCGGAAGGTTTTCGGACAGGCGCCAGGTTCAGAAGAAGGACAGAAAAGAGACGCGGGAATTAACATGATACGGCCGCGGCTTCCAGGATCGTTCAGGCGGCGTTCGGCGGCCTTCGCGGCCGTCCTCCTGGGATCGTTTGGAGGACTGGCCGTACAGCTTGCCCGTATTCATCTCGGCGGTCACGCTGAGGCCGTTCAGGCGGCCGTATCGCAGGGCTACGCCGTGATCAGGATGCCCGGCCTCCGGGGGGCGATACTCGATTCCTCCGGCGCGGCGCTCGCCATATCGCTCCCCGCCCGGACCGTATGCGCCGACCTGTCCGCCATACGCGACCCGAAGGCAGCGGCCTCCGTCCTCGCCCCGGTCCTGAAGATGCCGGCGGAGGATATCGAGCGGAGGCTGTCAGGGAAATCGAAGGGCTGGATATACCTGAAGCGGCGCGTCGAGCCGGAAGTGGCGGAGGTCATACGCGATCTGAAGATTCCCGGGGTAGTGTTCGAACAGGAAGGGCGGCGCGTCTATCCGTTGCGTTCCGTAGCCAGCCACGTCATAGGGTTCGCAGGTGCGGACGATACCGGCCTTGAGGGCGTGGAAAAGGCGATGGACGCATTCCTGAGGGGCGAGAGCGGATTCGTAAGGCTCCGCAGGGATGCGTCGGGCAGACTTCTGGTCCTCTCGGACGACGACGTGCTTTCCGATCCACCGAGCCCGGGGCTTACGGTACATCTGACCCTCGATTCCACCATCCAGATAATAGCGGAGGAGGAGATCGCTAGGATGGCGGCGAAATACCGGGCGAAGGGCGCTGCGGCCGTCGTCATGGATGTCGAGTCCGGCGCGGTGCTGGCCATGGCCTGCGT
>JAOACM010000673.1 GCA_026417845.1 Planctomycetota bacterium
ACGGCAGCAGACGCGGCTGCCGATGCAGATGCGGACGCGGACGCGGACATCTCCGGCGCCGGCCGGAAGCTTGCGGCGTAAGGCTGACGCGCGCAGGGTGGCACGATCCTGTTTTCCAGTATATTGAGCTCCAGGACAGTACCGCACGCGCAGGGTGGCACGATCCTGCCGCCTCCGCTGCCGGGGAGCCAGCCATCCTGACAGCACCGCGCGGGGGGGAGGGATGCCTGCGGCGTATCTCCCGGGCGGCGGCGATTCGCGAACGCTGGCGCGGGGGGAGATACCGCCGCCAGCGCAAGTCTCCCTCCCGACCGGAAACATCGCAACCGGCTCCACAAGAGGCGATTTTTCTTGATAGATCTCTTCCACTGGTGTATATATATACCGGTCAGTGATCCGGACTACTTAAAAGGAAGGAAGCTATACAATGCCACGGAAACCAAAGATAGCAGGAAGTATCGCCGAAAAGCTCAGGGAAGATATTCTGGCTGGGAAGTGGACCGATGGGAATCTGCCTCCGGAGAGGGAACTTTCGAAAAGTTTAGGTGTGGCCAGGCTGACGCTCAGGCGGGCGCTCAAAAGGCTGCGATCCGAGAACCTCATAGAGGTCAGGCCCGGCCGCGGCTACATCGTGGTGCCGGGTGCGGCGGATACCCGGAGGCAACCCGAAGCCCGCGAGGTGATATTTTTCTTCACGGATTCGCGCGAACGGCCGGAGCTCGATCCCATTGACCTGGGCATCTTGAGCGGCGCCTCGGTAGAGGCCAGCGCGCGCGGGCTGGAACTGTATGCCACATGTCAGGAGCCGGCCGTTTTCAGGAGGGTAGTGGCCGAACGCAAGGGGAAAACCCTGCGCGGCATATTGCTCGACTGGGCCCGCCGGGATATCGCCGGGTTCCTGCTGGATTCGGGCGTTCCTTTTGTGGTCGTCGAGGACGATATCGAGGGGCTGCCCGTGACGGCGGTCATACAGGACAACGCCGGGGGCACCCTCGCCATCCTCGAGCAGATGGCCGCTCTCGGCCACCGGCGCATCGGGCTTGTGGTCAATAACCAGCCGAGCGTTCACCCGGCCCAGCGGTCGGCCGCCTATCGCGAATTCATGCTGAGGTCGGGGTTTGGGGTCGATCCCGGTCTGATCGCGCGCGAAGAATCTGGCGAAGAGGGCGGCCGGAGGGCCGCGGCAAAGCTCCTGGATCTGCCTCCGGACCGGCGCCCCACGGCCCTGTACGTCGCCAGCCGCGGGATGCTGCCGGGAGTAGTCGCCGAGATGCGGGCGCGCGGACTCGCCTGTCCGCGCGACATATCGCTGGCGGCATGGGGTGAGCCGGATGCCGGCCGGCAGGCGGGAGGGATAAGCGACGTTACCTTCGTCGCATGGGACCGGCGGGAACTCGGCAGGATGGCAATGCTGGCCCTGGAGGATCGCATCCGCGCCGGACGGCCGGAGCGGATGGTATTCCGGATCGGGGCGCGGGTGGTGGACCGGGGGTCTGTGGGCAGCGCGCGGGAGGCGGTCGAGTCCGATTCCCGGGCCGGTGTCGCGGAGACGTTTACTGCCAGGCGGGCGGGACCGGATTCGTCCCGGCCATTAGAGAAGTATTAATGACCAAGCGGATCTTTCTTGCGCTTTTTGCCGCCGCCGGATGGTCCCTTGATGCGGGGGCCGAGGAACCGGCGGCCGTCCATGGCGGCGGGGATCCGGGCAGGGATGCTCCGGCGTCCGCCGCTGCCGATCGGGACCCGGCGTTCCGGCCGCGGAACGGCGGGGATCGGCGCCAGATTCACGAAGAGGAAGGAGACGGGAGATGATGGGTGCGGAACGGATGATCGCGACGGTTTTCTTCTGCGCGGCCGTGACGGCGGCGGCCTGGGCCGGGGCGGAGGAAGGGATCAATCCCTACCAGGGCCGGCAGGAACGGGAGAATGTCTTCGAGTTCGCGTCGAAGCCGAAGGTAGAGAAGCGGAAC
>JAOACM010000674.1 GCA_026417845.1 Planctomycetota bacterium
GGCGGAGTGCATCCGCAGAGAATTCGGTCTGGCGGCGCTCGGCATGTCGGAACTCGGCGTATGCTGGCCGGGATCTGGGAGCGCTCAGAGTCTTTCCAGAAACCTCTGAGGCGCCCAAGGTTGCCGGAGCGTCAGGCCCAGTCCGTGCTGAGGTTTCCTGGCAGGCCCTCAGATCCCTGCCCAACAATTTCCCGCTACGAAGTCGAGAGCGCAGGGCCATAAGCTCCGCGGCGGCAGGTTTTCGGATAGGCCCTCAGGGGCCGGGCTGATGCGACGCACGAGGATGGTTTCCGCGGGGCGCCGTCTTCAGCCGGCCCTCAGCACACGACCGGGCAACTCTCCTGTCAGTCTGCCGCCGGCCACGACACGACGGCCGGCCACCAGCACGTGTTCTATGCCGACCGGGAAGCGCATCGGCGACTCGAACGTCGCCGTGTCCTCCACCTTTTCCGGATCGAACACTACTATATCGGCAACGCAACCGCATGCCATCCTGCCGCGGTCCTTCAGGCGGAAGGTATCCGCGGGGAGCGATGTCATCTTCCGCACGGCATCCTCCAGGCTGAGCACCTTCTCCACGCGGACGTAACGCCCGAGAATGCGAGGGAACGTCCCGAACGTGCGCGGATGGCAGCGACCGCGGGCGGTCGGCCCGGATACGTTGCGCGCGGTCGAATCCGAGCCGATCATGACGAAGTCCCATCTCATTATCCGCCTTACGATCTCCTCGCTGAGACTGAAATAGACTGCCGAAGCCCGGCATTTCGTTTCTATCAGTATCCTTCGGACCGCCTCGAAGGGAGAGGTCTTCCATTCGGAGGCTATCGCCGAGGCGGTCCTGCCGGCCAGCGCCGGCATCTTGTCGCCGGCCCACAGGATCATGACCTCGTCCCAGTACCCTTCGCGCCCGGCCCTTTCGTTTATCTCTTGCTCCATCCGCCGCGCCAGGTAATCGTCTTCGAGCCTTTCCATCTCGCGCTCCACGCCGCCCTCGTAGGCCCACTTCGGCAGCACGGCGTCCAGCCCGGTGCAGGTGGCCGTATAGGGATACTGGTCGGCATGGAAATCAAGCCCTTCCCGCCTGGCGCTGTGCAGGAGATCTTCGAGTTTTCCGATCTTGTGCCAGTTGTTTCTGCCGGAGACCTTCAGGTGCGATATCTGGACCCTGACGCCGCTCCTCCGGCCGATCTCCAGCGCCTCTTCCACGGCTTCGATCAGCGTATTTCCCTCGCCGCGGATGTGGCTGGTGTATATCCGCTCCTTCCGCGCGCAAATGGGGGCCAGCCCGACTATCTCGTCCGTTGAGGAAAAGCAGCCCGGGGGATATATAAGTCCTGTTGACATCCCGATGCAGCCGGCCTCCAGCGCCTCCTCGACGAAGCGGCGCATTTCCGGCATATGCCGGGGCGAGAGCGGCTCCGCCCCGAGAGCGCCGGCGGCCGACCTGACCGTGCCATGCCCCACAAGGAAGGTGCGGTTGATTGCTGACCCGCGCTTTTCCAGCCGTTCGAAGTATTCGGCTGCCGTCGTCCAGTCCCGCTCAATCCCTATCTCGACCGATGCCGGTTCCATCGCCTCGCGCGCCGCGCCGACCAGCGGAAATGGGGAAAATCCGCAGTTGCCGCATATCTCGGTGGTTACACCGCCAAGGACCTTGGATGCGGCGGAAGGGTCGGCCAGCGGTTCCAGCTCCCCGTGCGCATGGGCATCTATGAACCCGGGACAGACGACCCGTCCGGCGGCCTCAATTACCGTCGCGCCCGATGCAGGCCCGGAGCCGGCCCTGGCGAGATCCGGACCGATCTCCGCTATCCGGCCATTTTCGACGGCTACATCCGCGCGGAACGCCGGCGACCCTGTGCCATCCACCACAAGCCCGCCCTTTATGAGGAAATCCCAGCCCATCGTGCCCTCCTCTCCGGGCGCCCGCAGGGATATACGGTGCGGGGACGCACCTGTAC
>JAOACM010000068.1 GCA_026417845.1 Planctomycetota bacterium
GCTTCCGGACAAACCTGCCGGATTCGTTCGGGGGCCGCGCCGCACCCATCAATGCCTGGGGGAGTATAAGCTGAGTCCGACCGAAAACTCTCCCGCCGCGAAGTCGGTATCGCGGAGTCGCAAGCTTCGCGACGGCAGATTTCCGGACAGGCTCTTCACCGGGCGGATACACCCTCCGATGGTCCGGCGCGTCCGGCCTCCGATGGCGCAACCGTCCGCTGCGCGCACCCCGCCTCGCCGACCGCGGGGCGCACGCCCGTCGGAGGCGCCGGAAGGCAGAACCGGACGGGCCGCCGGGCCGGCCCCGTCACTTTTCCCTGCCTTCCAGAAGCTTAAACGATTTTTCGTAGAAGGCTCGCTCTTTTTCCAGCCCGCTGGCAGCGCAGAAGGCCGCCAGACGCCGGTACCGCTCCGCCGGGGCGGCCCCCGCCGCCCAGCATATCTTCGCCATGCATTCGGGACATTCCCACAATGGCCGCCGGTCTGATTCCTCCCTGTGATTGCTCCCGCACATGTTGCATTCCCATGCCGTGCAGTGGAGCATCGAGAACATGTGGCCCGTTTCGTGCGCAGCGGTCTTCAGCGTCCGCAGCAGGTACAGCCTGAATCCTTCCTCTCCAGCCGCCGGATCCCCGTTGCGATACAGCGACCACACCCCGACACGCTCGCTCAGCGACGCCTGGCCGAACACGAAGTTCCAGCCTTCTCCGGGCCACAGGTCGGAGGCGGTCAGACCGAGACAGGCCGCGGCGTCATCGGGCAGGTGCGGCTTCAGAACCTCTTCCAGTATGTAGCCGGTCAGTATCTGCCTGTCGCCCCAGGCGGGATGGACGCGCCGGGCTCTGGCCGGTATTGAGTCGAGCGGCACCGCGTCGCGCGTCCTGACCGGCAAATGGAAACATATCCCGAGGTACTCAGCCGTCAGCCCGACGATCCTCCATTGTTCCTTCCCGAACCCGCCTATCGGCTGGATGAAAATGACGGTCCGGCGCCCTCTCGGGAGCGTCGGCCTGGATGCCACATATTCCCGGAACGTCTGCCCGGGCTCCCTGTGGCGGGCGAGCCAGTCGTGGGGGCCGGGTTTGCCGAGAGGGACGTGCAGCGGGCGGAGCCTGCCGGCGATCTCCGAGAGCTTTTCGACCAGCGCCGCGTCATCCTCCTTCCCGCAGCGGGATTTCCCGCCGTCTCCTGACACTTCTCCCGCCCCTCCTTCCATCGGGGGCGCGCCATCCGCGGACATCCCGGGTAATGCCGCCGCTCCCTCTTCAAGGCCGGCGGCAGACGTTCCGGTTGCCGGCGCCTTCCGCATCCGGCCGTCCGCTCGCGGCGAGGGCAGGACCTCAGTTCTCCCGGCGACGCCGGTCCCCGCCCCGGCATTCGACTCCGTTCCCCCCGTTCTCCCCGTTCCCTCCGCCCCGTCGTTCAGCCCGGTCACCTTTGCCGTTCCCGCGTCCCCGAATCCCGGTCCGAAAGCCGAGTGAAGGGCAAAGATGGAGGCCGGCAGGAAGGCTGCCGCGAGCGCCGCCACGGCGATCGTCTTCCAAGCCGGTACGGACCTGCGGCCTTCGAGGGACATCGGTCTCAAGCCTCCCCCCCCGCCCCGGCAACACGCGCAGGTTTCCGTCCGCTGGAGGGGCGGGCGCCTGGCGCGGCGCCGCCGCACGCGGTCATCGCCACCCCCGCGCGCGTCCTCTGCCGAAACAGGCCAGCGCGGAGTCGGCCGTCATCGCGGCGTACATAAGGCCGGCCAGCGGAAGCGATACCGCCCATGCCTGGGACAGCCCGTAGAAAGCGACGGCCGGCAGATACGCCGCGTGCATGGCTGCCCACGTCAGCAGCCCTTCCACCAGGTACACCATCGCCCACCACTTCGGCACGGACGTCTCTACGGATCCGGACCAAACTATCGGCAGCGCGATACCGAGGAGCGTCAGCGCAGGCGGAACAAGGAAAACGACCAGCATCGCGAGCTCCGCCGCCACAAGCCGCAGCCACGAGTACCGCAGCTCGGCAAAAGCCGACCTCCTCACCATCTTCCAGACGGAACCGACGGTTCCGTATTCCCGGATGCTCCGCACATCCGACCGGCTCATCCTGAGGCGTATCGGCATTCCCACCCCTTTGACCGCCTTCGCCAGGCTTATGTCGTCTATGATCGCGTCCCTGATGCGTCTGAAGGAGCCGATCGCCTCGAGGGCTGATCTGGCGAGCAGTATGCAGCCCCCGGCCGCCGCCGCGACGCGGCTCTCCGGATCCTCGACCCTCCGCATGGGATACAGGAGGTTGAAGAAAAACACAAAAGGAGGGATCAGGAGCTTTTCAGCGAAGGATCTGCATCTGAGCCGCGCGGTCCTGCTGTTGAGCGCCAGGCGGCCGGCCTCGCTCTCGGCCACGAGCCTCCGGAGCGAATCGGCGGAGTGTACGATGTCGGCGTCAGTAAGCAGCAGGTATTCGGGCGCGAAGTCAGCCGGCGGCCTGGAGCCTTCCATGCCGACAACCGCCGTCGCGCCCGGCGGCCCCTCCAGTTGCTTCCCTATGTTCCGGCGCTCACCAAGACTTTCGCCCACCGCGTCTTTCCCGGTCCCTTCCTTTGCTGGCCGCTCCGTTGCGCCAGACGCTGCGGTCACGTAGGCTTTATCCGACGCGACGTCAGACCCGGCCGGGGAGAACTCCGCGAACTTCAGGCCGCACGCGGCTGCCCCCTGCTGAAGCGCCCACACCTTGCCGACCCAGCCCTCGGGTAGCGGTCCGCCCTTGACGACCGTCAGCCTCCCGCCGGCGCTCCGGGCCTCGGCAACCTCCAGCGCCACCTCGGCTGTCCCGTCGGAGGACCTGTCGTCCACCAGGAATACATGGAACCGGCCCGGATAATCCTGCCACAGCACCGTCGGCAGACTCGCCGGGATCGTATCGGCCTCGTTCCGGGCCGGTATCAACACCGCCACGTCGGGCCAGCGGGCCGGATCAGGGGGATATTCCGCATCCTCTCCCACAGGCTTGAGGTCCCAGGGACGCGCCGGGTGAAGCAATACGCCGCACCAGGCGATCAGCGCGACTGCCCCCAGCGCGCCGGCAATTATCGCTGCGCATTCCCACATGTCATTGATGTGTAACCCGCGCCCGACCGCTGGCGCAAGCGAATATGTGCGCCATCGCGGCGATCCGGCGATCGTCCACCTGCGCGACGATGGTTCCGGGGGCCGGGTGCGTCGCCTTCCCTGCGGGAGATGCCTGCCTCCACAAAGAGACCTCCGGGCGACCGCCGCCGCGGCCCGATCCACGCCCGCCGGAGAAATCGAAAGTGCTCCCCGGATGAAAGTACCTGCGCCCAGCCTTGACAACGCCCGCCTTTGGCCGAGACTCTCCCCCTATGCGCGCCAACATGTGGACACGGTTTCTGTCGCTTTCCGGATTCCGGAGACCCTCGCCGGCGAGAGGTATGGCATCCGGCATCCGCGAACGCTTCCTGCCAGCGGCCCGGCCGCTGCTGGACCGTTTCGGTCTCGGCAAACCTTTGCGGGAGATCGCCGCCGGGCGCCGGCGCGCATCCATACTCGTTGGCGATACCTGGCACCCCGCCGAGTACCGCCCTGTTATTGAGGAGACGATAGATATACTTGTACAGTCCGGCGTCAGGGAATCGCGGATAACGATACTCATTGCCAGGGGGTTGCGCCCGCCAACGATGGGCCTCCGCCCGATGCGGCTCTACGGCGAACCGACGACAGGCAGTTTCGCCATCGAAAACGCAGGCCTTTCGATGGTATCCGCCCCCGGCGCCGGTCTCTTACCTGGCGCCGATATCAGGTCGCCTGCGGCGCCTTTCGACCCGCGCTGGACGGCGGCAGACATAAGGATACTGATCGGCACCGTACTGCCGCACCCGTTCGTAGGCTGGTCAGGCGGTGCGGATCTGATATGTCCGGGCATCACAGGCCCTATGATCGCCGGGACCGATCAGCCTGCGCCGGAACAGGACGCCGGGGAGTTCAGGAAGGCGCTGGAATCCTGCGCCTCCGCCGCCCCGCCGACCTTTTCCTGCTACATATTGCAGTGCCCGTTCGATGATTTGCCCGGCAGGAGCCCCGGGGCGTGCGTGGCGCTGTGGGGCGGCGAAGGTCTGGCTACTGAGGCTTTCGCGGCCGCCGCGAACCTGGCACGCGAGGCGTTCCTCGCGGAGGCATCGCCAGCCCGCGACATCCTGCTACGCCCGCCAGACCTGAGCGCGATGGGTTCCGTCCTCTTTGCGCTGGCAGCAGCGGCGCGGTTTGCGAAGTGGCTGGAGCCGGGAAGCGGTTCGCGCATATGGATACCTCTGGCTGGTGAGGAGGAGGCCGACGAGGCGGCCGACGCGCTGGCGGCCATCGAGAAACGAGGTGTCGGCGGCGTAGGCTTCGCGGATCCCTGGACGATCGAGCCGGCGGCGAGGGGTATCGAGGCGATCGGGGCAAGTGGCGCCATCCTGCGGTTTGCGTTCGTACCCTACCGTCGCGGCGCCCGACCCGGGCGTACCGGGGCTGCCGGTTGCGAATATGCGGAAATCAGCGAAAGAGGAGGCGTATCTGCTGAGAGCCTGCCCGGAAACCTCCAGATGGAAGAGACGGCTTCTAACCCTGAGCTTTGCAGCCGGGAAGGCTTTAAGAGTCTATCCAGAAACTCCCGTGGCAGCCAAGGCTTCAGCAGCGGGTCGCCAGATCGGGCCGGAGGTTTTCGGACAGGCTCTAAAGGAGTGGAAGTCAGGGGAGGAGCCAGCGATGGCCGCCTCGGAGAGCGGAACGGCAGAGGAAAGGTGGAAGCAAGCCGCGGAAGCACTGCCGCGTTTGAGGACGCTCGAAGGAAGTGGGATGGCGGAGGTCTCGGACGGGCGAACGAAGACGATGCGGCGGACGGGAATGGCGGAAGGTGCGGTGGCGAGACGGTCGAGATACCCGACTGGGCGGAGATCGTTCCGCTTCCGGAAGTGGCTGGCGACCTGGAACCCGCCCGAACGCTTTATGTGCACGACCCCTGGCGGGTAATTCCGGCGGGAGGAGAAAGGCGCGGCGCGACATCAGGAGCAACCGCATTCCGCTGAGGCGCTTTTCCCTGTTCAGGCTGGCGGCCCGGACCGGGGAGTAGCGCCGTCCGATGCCAGCCACGCGCGGACCGTAGCTGCAGCATCAGTCCTGGCCACGTCGCGCTCCTCGCCGGAATCCATCTTCTTTATCCTGACCTTTCCCGCTTCGATCTCCCTCTCGCCGACCACGGCCACAAATGGAAATCCCATCCGCGACGCGAACGAGAACTGCCTGGAAAGATTCGCGTCCCCGACATACTGATATGCAGGTATGCCGGCGCTCCTGAGCTCGCCCGCCAGGGCCAAGGCGTGCGGAACCATCGCTGGCCCGCCGACAGCCACCATCACCAGGGCCTCGGACTTGACCCCGCGCACAAGCCCTTCTTTCGCCAGCACCGCTATCAGACGCTCGACTCCGAAGGCAAATCCGACCGCACCGGCGGGCTTGCCCCCGTACGACTCGACCATGCCGTCGTAGCGCCCCCCGCCGCCGAAGGATATATCGCCGAGAGCCTTCGACCGTATCTCGAATATCGGGCCGGTATAGTACCCAAGCCCTCTGACAAGCGAGGGAACCACGGTCACCCGTCCGCCGGAGCCGGAGGGAGCCAGTATCTCCAGTATCCGCCGCAGCTCCGAAACGCCCTCGATTCCGACTGCGCTGCCGGCGACGGAGGTTTCCATCCTCCTCAGTATCTCATCGTTGCCGGAGACATCCCGCGGCAGCATATCCGCGAAGCGGTCGTACTTTTCTGCCGGCCCTCCCCTTTCGATCGCGTACCCCCTGACCGCCGCATGGCCGATCTTGTCGAGCTTGTCCAGCGCCCTGAGCACGACATCCTGAGACGCCGGATCGCATATCCCTGCCGCCTCGAGCTGCCCTCTCAGTATCTTGCGGTTGTTTATCAGTATCGCGAAATCGTCCAGACCGAACTCCTTCATCACGGCTGATGCCAGCGTCAGTATCTCGGCCTCGCAATCCATCGTATACGGGCCGATGATGTCCACGTCCGCCTGGCAGAATTCGCGATACCTGTTGCTCTGCGGATTCTCGTAGCGCCACACCTTTCCGATCTGATACCTCTTGAACGGTCTTATCATCTGATTTGAAGCGGCCGCTACGCGACCGAGGGATGCGGTGAACTCGAATATGAGCCCGAGCTTTCTGCCCGCCTTGTCCGCGAAGCTGTATATCTGCTCCTCGACCTCGGCGCCGGCCTTGCGGGACAGCGTCTCCATGTGCTCGATCGCCGGCGTGTCGAAATCGGAAAACCCGAACTGCAGGAATATGTTCCGCAGCCTGTCTATGACCCTCCGCCTGACCGAGGCGTCTTCGTAGAGAATATCCCTGGTTCCCTTGGGAGGCTGGAATCTGTCCATCGGGATCCCCATCCGGAAGTCGCTATTCCTTCACGGTGAACAGGTCCAGAAGTCCGAGCATCTGCAGGACCTGCTTCGCGGCCGGGCTGGGAGATCGGAGAAGGAGCGTGGCATCCGCATTGGAGCACTGGCCGAGAATATCCAGCAGGGTCCCGGCGCCGGCCGAGGACATCCGATCCACTTTCGAGAGGTTCAGTACGATGTTTTTTCTGCCTTTCTCGAGCAGTTCCATTACGGTGTCGTGCAGGTCCTGAAACGAGTAGGAGTCCAGGGATCCCTTCACGATCAGTTCCGTGCTCCCGTTCGGCATTTCGAGAGTCTGGAGTTCAAAAGCCATGATTGCCGCCTTCCTGCCCGAACGCTGACCGTCAGGCTCGCGAAAAGCTTCGGTTTCCCCTTTGAGCGACGGAAGGATGCCCCCCCCGACTTCACAAATGGGTATCATGTCGCATAACTCCTGCAAGGGCAAAATCCGCGCGAAGGCAGGCCAGCCTCCACCCGAGGCGCTTCTGGAACCCAGCATCAGGCTTTGCAGCTACGGCCATGCGCCCGAGGCATGGGGGAACGACCGTAACTGCAAGGGTGGTAGCCAGTATGATGGAGGATGTCGCGGGCAGGCATATGCCGGCGCCGACAGAAACGGCCGCCCGCCTCCATCCAGGGGGAGAACCTGAACTCAGGACTTGGGACCCAGGGCATGGGGGCGACCCCGGCATGCGGGGAGGGCAGCCGGGGGGGCGACGGAGTCACGCTCCTTGTCTGGCGCCATCCGCGCCCGGGAAAGACAGGCATGTTGCCTGCGCTACTTGGAGCAGGCGACGCCCCCGCGTGCGGAGAGGGAAGAGGAAGGCTCGCATCTGTCCACCATCAGATGCGAGGTGGGCGGATGGATAAAGCGCCTGCCCTGGCGGTAAAGGCAGGAGAAAATACCTGCCACGCGACGGACTTCCAGACGCGCGCTTAAGGAACCGTCCCTGATGGTCCGTCGGGCGCTAACGCCCCATTTCCCGCAGCTTCTTAAGGCACATCTCCACGCACTTCATCGGCGGATAGGCGTAACTCTCCTGCTCGACGATATACCACTCCGTACCGCCCGGCCCTTCGCAGATACGGAATACGTCGGCCCACCGCACGTCGCCCTCCCCGATGATGGCCTTGTCGTTCGCCTTCGAGTATTCTTTCACGTGAACTGTAGTGAGCCTGCCGGGATATTTTTCCATATAAGGTATCGGATCGGTCCCGCCATGGAGGCAGTTGCCGGTATCCATCTGGACGATTATGTCCTTCCGGGATGCTACTCCGAAAAACTCGTCCCACGGTATCCGTCCCTCTATCGGGACGAATTCCACCGTGTGGTTGTGGTACCCGGTCCGCATATTTTCCCTGGCGAGCTTCTCAGCTATCTCCACAAGCGACTCGGCGGCCTTCCGCCACCCCGCTATCGTAGTCTGCATTTCCTTCGGCAGACCGGGAACGACCAGGTACCTGTTGCCGATGGTTTTATGAAATTCCACGGTCTTCGCGAACTCGTCGCCCTGAAGCGAAGCCAGCTTGACGTGTGCGCCGGCGACCTTCAAGCCGGCGTCGTCGAGCATCCTCTTGACGTCGGCGGCGCCGTGATCGTGAAAGCCGGCGAACTCCACGCCGTCGTAGCCCATCTTCGCGATGGCCTTGAGCGTTCCCGCGAGATCCTTCTTGCAGTCCTCGCGAACGGAGTACAGTTGGACAGCTACCGGTATCCTCTTCTTCGCCATGCGATTCCCCTCCTTATTTCCCTTCCCTGCCGTCTCCGCCCACGACGGGCGCGCGGCCCTGATCGGGGAAGCCGAAACCAGCGGCCATCCCGGCTTTGGCCCAATCCGCCACGGACGCATATTATAGTGCCCGGCAATCCGTCCCGGCGCAACGCGCGCCAGCGGATTTCGCCGCCGCGCGGGTCCGGAGGCGGGTATTGCGCGCCGCCTGATCCGGCGTTACGATCGGAGGGAAGCCCCGGGCGCCCAGCATCGGCGAGGAGGACGCGATGAAACTCGAATCGGTCAGGTACCATGTCTTACGCAACTACGACAAGAGAAAGAACATCGCCGTGGACGGTCTCTCGGCGGATCGGGTGCAGGCCGAGATGCGCGAGAACCTCGTCGCGTTCACGTGCCTCCTCGCCTCGCCGTCCGAAGGCGTCCTCTACTGCGGCATAACCGCCCTCAACAACGACATACTCCACGCCTTCGACCTCAGCACCGGTAAATTCCGCAGTCTGGGCTACGCTTCGGTCGCGGAGAAATTCGAGGTCAAGATACACAGGTCGCTGGAAATGGATTCCGACGGCACAATCTACGGCGCCAGCGCCGGCCTGCACGACGTCAGTCGCCGGATGGAGGCGCCTGGCGGGGCAGTCTTCCGGCTGACGAAAGGCGGCCGCAGGATCGAAAAGCTCTGCGTACCGTGCAGGCACGATTACATACAGACAATAACCCTGGACAGGAAGAAGCGGCTGATTTACGGCTTCACCGAACCCGTCTTCAAGATGTTCATCTACGACATAACCGGCGGCGAGGCCAGGGATATGGATTACATCGGCAGCATCACGCATATATCCGCCCTGGACGATTCCGGCCGCATATGGGGGACCTGGGACGACAGGCACCATTACCTGTTCAGCTACGATCCGGAGACCGGGCGGTTCGAGTTCACACGCAATAAGCTCCCCCGTTCGGAAGGCGATGCGAACCGTATGTACACCGGGGCCGGGCCGGTGGATTCGATGATAAACGGCGGCGACGGATACTTGTACATAGGGAGCACCGGGGGCGCCCTGTACAGACTGGACCCGAAGAAGAGCGAAGCGGAATGGCTGGGCAAACCGTTCCCATCGCCGCGCATGCCGGGGCTGAAGGTGTGGAGGGACTCCCTGCTCATCGGGGTGACTGGAGACAATGGGGTCACGAACGTGTTCGCCTACGACCGCGAGAAAAGGCGGTTCTTCGAGCTGGGGCGGGCGGTCGCCTCCGCCGACGGCCTCCGCCTCTACCGCCCCCACGATCTGGAGATAGTCGGCAAAGACACGCTGTTCATAGCCGAGACCGACGTGCCCGACAGGTCCGGGTTCCTCTGGGAGTGCCGGGTCTCGATGTAGGATGCGGAGGCGCGCTTCTCCGGCCGGAGGGTGCGCGACGCGCGGCCTTGCCGCGCGGGTACCACGTCGCGCGGGCATAGAGCGCGCCGCAGGGGACGGGATGCGCCGGAGAGCGGTCCGTCGGCGCCGCAGCGCAGATCTGTCGGCGCCGCGGCAGACGATCCGCGAACCAGGGGCAGGACGCCTCCCGCAACCGGTAGCGGCCCCCGCTCGCAATCCTACGGCACGGCACCACCCTGCAGGCTGCGGGGCGAATCGCCCTCTGGAATCGCCGGGACTGTCTCAGGCCTTCAGCGCCAGGCGTCTCATTCGCACGTCCCACGGGTTCCTGCCGCCAACGAAGATGTTTTCGGAGATCTCGTGAGCGGACGACTGAAACGCCGCGGATTTCGCCGCGCCACACTCCTCCCATTCCAGTTCCATCCGCACTGGAATCCCCGCCGATCCGCCCGAAAGCACGAACCGGTTCCTGCCCGGCAGGAGGCGCGGCGAGACGGCGTCGTTGTGCATGAACGTCCCGCGGAAGACGATATCGGAGAAACAACAGTTCGTCTTCGGTCCGTGCGAGAGTATTTCGAAGCGGAAGTACAGCCTGTAGCGGCCGTAGACGGACGGCTTGCCGGCAAGAAACTCTTCCAGCCCCATCGGCAGCTCCACCCTGACCGGCCGGTCCGCTTTCTCCAGCGGCGCCGACCAGATATTGTTCCAGCCGGTCCCGCCATCGGGGCTGAGACCAAGCCCAACATAATCGAGCGGGTCGGCCTTCATCCACGAGAACGATAGCGTCCCGCCGGTCAGGATGTACGGGCATTCCACCGGCAGCACGTAGCAGGCCAGCTGCCTGTCGCGCCGCTGGACCAGCCGTCCATCCTCCGCCCCGGCCCACAGCAGCTCGTGGCTCGACGATGCCGCCAGTCCCGCGTCTACGGACAGCGGCGGTCGGACGATCATCTCGCCCGATCCGTAGAATCTGAGCGTCTTCCCGTGCAGCCGGCAGCCCGGCCAGTCGCATTTGCGGGCGTACGCGCGGAAGTACGGCTCGTTCTCGGGATCGCGCGGACTGCCGTCAGGCAGGTAAATGTCTTCGGAATCATGGAGGTAGCGGCACTCGCCCTCCTTTGGCGATCCGGCCGAAGGCCTTACGCGATAGGGAGGAAAGCATGGTTCGTAATAGCGCGTAACTTCCGTCCCGGGCCTGAGGCGATGCCTGAGGTCGTGGCGCGGGGCCAGCAGCAGCCCGTAAGACGGCACCGTGTACCTGGCGTTGTGCTTCGTCTCGCGTTGCGACGGCCTGTAGTACCACGGGATCAGCGGATCGGTAGGCTCAATCCACAACGACTTGTCCGCCATTATGTCCTCGAAGGAAGCGAATCGTTTCCCATCCCGCGTCCTGGCGGCCACCTGATGGAACACGTCGAAGGCGTGCGGCCGCTCGACGCCGTCGGCGTCCTCGTATGTCAACTCGGTCATCGTGTGGCCGACCACTCCCGACGGCACCCAGACAACCAGCTTCTCGGCCGGCGCGCCCATTCTGCCGGCGTTCCACAGGGCGCTGGTCAGACGACCCCAGCCATCGCAGTAGTGGCAACCGAAGACCGCCAGTGTCTTTATCAGGTCGTCGTCGTTGGTCCATCCGATTGAGGTCCACTCGTGATACGCCGGCCCCCACCGGAAGACCCGGTTGACCCATCTGTAGAGCGCCACGGCCTTCTCCTCGCCTGTGCGCGCCCCCGAAAGCCGCAGGATGTCCGCGGCGAACTTCTCGAGCGAAAGCGGGTCCGGCCAGCGGTCAAACCACGCCCACGCCAGCGCAGCGCCGTCCCTTTTCATGGCTAGATCGTCGTTCATATGCCCTGCTCCATGCGCAAATCGCCGCACTCACGTCAATCCGGCACGACGGCGCCAGTCTTGAGCCTGGTGCCGGGCGGCAGCCAGTTCAGGGTCATCCTTGTGTGAGCCTGAATCGTGGTAACCGCGTTTCTCGCCCTGGTCCCCTCGACCACCACTGCCTCCGATGTGAGCGTTACGCGCGCGGCCTCGGTTTTTGCAACGATCCTACCGGCATCTACGTCCAGATCGCAGGTCCCCTTCAACTCGACCTTGTGGTATAGCCGCTGGCGATTTCGGAAATCCTCCGGGAAGCGGCTCCGGAATTCGGCGCCGTTGGAGTCGAATTCTCCGAACATCTCGTAGTCCACCACGGCCGTCCGCCGCCCCCCCCGGACGGCGACCTCCCGCAACCTGCCCGTGAACCTGCCCATGAAGCCGGTCGGCGCAAGCCCGGACATCCCCACCAGCGTGGTCGGCACCGCCAGCGGCAGCTCGTAGCTCCAGCTCTCCCCCGGCGCCGCCTCCCTCTTCGGCAGCATCGGGAACAGATAGTGTATGCTGTCGTACTGGATCAGGTGCGGGATCGCGAACCGCCGCTCGTCGGCCCGGTAGGCGCAGCGGCCCTGGTCGTCAAAGGCGTACGAGCGCAACCCGGCCACCACGTCGAAGTTGCCGCCCAGGTTGACGATATCGTCCCGCAGCGACCTGTCAACACTCCGTTTGCCGTTGGCGTATATCTCCTCGCGCCTGCGCTCCGTATGGCTCCTCCGGAAGCTGACCTGATCAAGCCCCTGGGAATTAACCCCGAGACAGAAGACGGACAGGTAGAACTCCGCCGTCTCGCGGCTACGCGCCGGGCCTTCCTCGCGCAACTCGAACTTACCCTCGTAGACTTCGACCTTTCCCCTCCTCCTGTGTATCCGCAGGAGCACTGGGGGGCCGGGCACAACGGTTCCCCAGGCGATGCCAGAGTCCCACTCGCCCGTGAAACCCGCGCCGCTTCCCAGCCTGTCCCCGCCGCAGCCGGCAAGAAGAGCGGCGACGGCCGGCGCCACGAAGCCCGCAAGTCGCCTCATCGCGAAAGCATGCCTCCGTCCGAAAACTCTGCGCAACCTGACCTCTCCCGCCCGGCCCCTCTTCCCCAGTGGGAAGGAGGACCGTCTGCCTGAAGGGAGGCATCGCGCCGGAACCGGGCTGCGCCTCCCGCCAGACGATCACACCAGGGGCGCGGTGCGCACGGCTTCCTCCGGCGCCGGCGCGCCCCTCAGCTCCCCGCCGTCCCCGGCCCGCTCCCGGGCGGCAATTATCCACCGCCACCCGACGCCACGGGCCGCCCGCTTATCGCTTTCCTGAAGTATTCCAGCGTCCTTGCCAGCCCCTCCCGGCGCGAGACCTCCGGCTCCCACCCCAGAAGCGTCCGCGCCCGCGTTATGTCGGGCCGCCGCTGGCGCGGGTCATCCTTCGGCATCGGGTGGAACTCCAGTCTGCTCGAACTCCCCGCCAATTCGAGTATCTCCCTGGCGAACTCCAGTATCGTTACCTCGTCCGGGTTGCCTATGTTTACCGGATCGGACACATCGGACTCGAGCAACAGGAGTATCCCGCGCACCAGGTCGTCCACGTAGCAGAAACTTCTGGTCT
>JAOACM010000675.1 GCA_026417845.1 Planctomycetota bacterium
GCTGTACGGAGACGTCGTGTCCTCCCCAAGCTTCGTAGACCCGTTGAAAAACTCCACCTTCGCGATGCTCCCATCGGAATCCGCAGCGTTGGCGGTTATCGTTATGTTCGCAGGCGCAGTGAACGTCGCCCCGCTGGACGGACTCGTGATCGAAACCGTCGGAGGCACGTTGCCCCCCGACCCTATCGTTATGTTCAACGGCCCAGCTATCGCAGGCAGTACCTCCGTGCCGTTCTGCTGGATGAGCACATCCCCGAACGGACTGCCAGCCGACTTCTGCTCCGTCGTTATCTGCGTGCTCCCGGCCGCCAGAGCCTTGAACGTGAACACCCCAAGCGTCCCGTTGCCGCCCCCGTTGTTCGACAGCCCGAACCCGCCAGACCGCACCTCCCCGCTCGCATTGATGGTAGCCAAGGCGCGGCTGTCGGGCACGAACGTGTTGAACGTCCCCGTAGCCTGGGCCGTCAGCTCCACCTTCGTCTTGTCGAACTTCAAAAGCGCCTGCCAGTTCGCGAACGGAGGCGCATCCGCCAGATTCACCGTCACCGTGAACGTGTCGTTCACGTTCGGCGTCGTGGTACTGGCCGTTAACGACACGGTCGTCTCCCCGGCGGCCGCCCCTACGCCCAGAGCCAGAAGACAACCGGCCAGACGGCAGGCGAAACCTCTATATTTCATCGTTTTGTCCTCCTCGCGCTTTTCAGCCCAGAGGCCCGTCATCCGCTCCCTCCCCATGGCGCCTCGACCGCCGCTTCCTTCCCCTTCACCGGTAATCCTTGCCGAAGTTCGTGGTTACGACGGTCAGGTCCATGACGTTGACTACGCCGTCCCCGTTGGCGTCGGCGCGGGAATCGAAGCCAGGATCGCCCGAACTCTTGCCGAAATTGCTCGTGACAATGGTCAGGTCCGTCACGTTGACCAGCCCGTCACCGTTGAGATCCCCCGGCCCGGTTCCTGCCTTAACCGTCACCACAACGTTGCCGGTCGCGGTTCCGCCCTTCCCGTCGGAGACGGTTACGGTTACCGTATAAGTTCCCGCCGCGGAGAAGGAATGGGTCGGCGATGCGCCCGATCCGGTCTGGCCGTCGCCGAAGTCCCACGTGTAAGTCAGCGCATCGCCGTCGGCATCGCTCGCCGTCACGGAGAACGATACGCTCTGCCCGACGTTGGCCGGGTTCGGCGCGGCGGTCGGACCCGCGGTTATGACCGGCGGATGATTGCTCCCGGGGTCGGTCACGACGAATGTGACGGGCACCTCCGCGACAGGCGTGTCGGGATCGTTGGACGCGATCTTGAATCTGGTCGTGTAAGTTCCAGCCGCGAGGTCCTTGGCGTCGAAGGTGACGGTTATCGAGGCGGAAGAGCCGGCCGCTAGCGTCCCCTTCCGCGAAGTCTCCTTTAACCATGCTACCCGGCCGGAGTCAACCTTGTAGAAATGGTTGTTATCGTATTCCACCCAGAAGTGCTGGCCGTCCCAGGTCAGGCCCCAGATGTTTATGCTGTCGGGGTTGACGGGGTTGAACTCGTACAGCTTTCTGCCTGCCGTGTCGTAAGCGCGACATTTCGCGGCGGCGGAGAACGGAAAGATCCACAGCGCCGCGCCGTCCCAGGTCAGAGAGCAGTTGTCGACATCCTCCGGGATTTCGAACCCGGAAAGTTTCGATCCCGCGGTATTATACTTGGCTACGCTCAGGTGATTTATGTACTGGTCGCCCTGTTTTTCCATCCACGTGTAAAGCACCCAGAGATTCGTCCCGTCCCATGCGAGGTCGAATACCTGCAGGAAGTCCGCGCCGTCGTGGGTTACCTGAAAGCTGGATACGACGGAACCATCTGAAGGATTTATCTTATAAAGTTTGTTCTCAAATATATTCCCGACCCACAGATTTGCGCCGTCCCATGCCAGGCCGCGGGGAAAGGCAGACGAGCCCAGCGTAAGGTTCAGCGTGGCTTTGACGC